>DATBTE010000400.1:0-3103 GCA_036559425.1 Pseudobdellovibrionaceae bacterium
GAGTTTTAATGAATTGCTTTTCGAGTTTTTCCACGACCAGATCCACAGCCGTATAAATGTCTAAATTATAACAAGTGGCCTTAAAATATTTCTCTCGAGTATTGACCGTAACCTCCACACAGAATTCGCTTTTAGTCTTGCTGTAATAAACATTGCCGTAGCCCTCTTTAAGCAGAAACTTCCCGATCTCGTCCATTTTCTCCTCGGTGTAATTAACCAGTGAGTCTGAATGATCGAGATGCTTAAAGGTGTAATTGAGTTTCATGTCGTCTCCTCTATACTGTGAGGTCCCATTGCGAGACCTTGGTCTTGCATTCTTATCGGCGAGGCCCACCTAAAGATGAGTGTGTTTGAGTGAAATTTAATTAGAATTTTCCAGTGTTTTAAATAATGCTGCGCCTCCTGTTATGAGTTGAGACCTCAGGGGGGATCTTCTCTTACTGAGACAGATCTGGACCTTAAAAAAGGTTCATAATTTATACAAAATCGAGTGTATTATGAAGACATTGGGGACACTGATGGCTGCACTCGCACATGTTTTAATAATTTTATTACGAGGGACCGTGGCGGAAGCCCTCCTTCTGGGGCAATCTGCCTGGTGTATTGCCTTACCCTATCGATTTCCGAAATATTCCTAAAAGCGGAGAGAATCCTGTTAAAAATTCGAAGTAGATTCTCTCGACGCAGGAGCCTAAAAATAGAGAGCCAAAGGGCGGTAATCCTTATCAATAAAGCCAAGATCAGACCATGCTGAGTGGTAAGTTCGCCGCCAATTCTTCAATGCTGCCTGATATTCGTCAGGATAAAGGGAGTTCAGAATTGCACTGCGCTTGATGAACCACCACATACAAACCATATGGCTTTTTAAAAATACACTCTTAGCTTCTCGATCTAAAAGTTCTCGAACACCTGAGGGAATGGCGTCATTGTACTCCGATACTTTCGCAAATTCCTCAATTCTTCCGATTTTAAAAGAATAGAATGCATTACACTCAGCCACAGACCAGTTTGTATAGTGTCGAACAATGCGAATGAAATCCTCACGATAAATAAGAAGTCCCTTGGTTTTCTGCAAAAGTTTTAGGACTTCCGAAGGTAAATTCTTAGCCTGAGGAACAATTTCTTCGTGGGTCACATATTGTTCGAGCATCTCCTTTTTATTTCCAACCGGAAAGCTCAAGGTACAGAGCGCCAAAATATCCTCAGCTCCCTTCACTTTGTATGTTTTCAAGAGTTTCCAAATGTATCTTTTGAGCTCATTTTCTTTTTGCCAAAAATTCAAATCAGAGTTGGCATGCATGACGGATTTTTCTGGAGCGTCAAACAGGAAGATATCTTCCACCCGGTCGTTCCAAAAGGACTGCAAAACAAGTTCATCGTCATCAGAAATGGCATCGAAATTAATCCCTCCTACGGACTTTTCGACTTGTGACAGCACGGTCAAGAAGGGGCATTGAAAGAAAAAAATCTGGGCTTCGCGAAGCTCCTCCAATGTCGTCTTCTGTAACAGTTGAGCTAAAAAATCCTGTCCGGCTGAGTACTCCACATCTATCCAAAGCGACGGCTTAAGGCTGTGATAGAAAAGCTCCGGTAGCAAATCAAACTTTTCAGGTTGATTATGATTGAAGCCTTTTGAGTAAAGCAGCAGACTCGCTGCCGCTGTCCCACGGCCGGGTCCAATTTTAAAACCCTTTTCAGCGGCTATTGATTGAATAATATCGAGAAGGGACATCATTTTCGTAAAATGTCGAGTCTGAGACTCTTGAACTTCGCTTCTAAGTAGACCTTCTTGATCCTCTGAAATCTTAAAACCTCTGGCTTTAATTTTTTCCGCCGCTTGGGTGACAAGCTCTTCCATAACAATCCTCCTTTGAGGTTCACTCAATTTGTGAACCGTGGTTAAGGAGGCAATAAGGGCTTCAAGCTTTCGGATTCGCTCTTTAAGAAGAAATTGATCGCCCTGCAGACTTTCAACTTTCCTTATCAAGGAAATGCTTAAATTCGTCGTTGTCAGTTGGGGATCCTGTCCGAGAAGTTCCGCAATCTCACTTAATGAAAATCCCAGGTCTCGAAACTCTTTAATCTGAAGGGCGTGGTCTACTTCCTCTTTTGAATAAAAACGATAGTCATTATCGCCTCGATAATGCGACTTCAACAGACCCTTCGCTTCGTAAAAGCGAAGGGCTCGTGCGGTGAGCCCCGTCTTTTTTGCCAATTGTCCGATGGTTATCCAGTCCCTCATCATTGCCTCCAAACACAGCCTGAGGGTTAACGTAGAGTCAAGGTCAATGGCCCTTAGCACACATTTGCTTCGCGTTAATTTGATTCTTCCCACTTCTGTTCTGAACTGATTGGAAAATCGTTTAGCCCCCTCTTAGAGTGACTTTTCAAAAAGGAGGAAAAAATGAGCAAATTGATTTTAGCGGCTACGTTTATGATTTGCATTTTTGGACAAGGGCAAGCTCAAGCTGCCGAGTTAGATCCCAGCAATTTAGTAGGTGAGTATAAAGTCCAAGCTGATTTGGGCTTTCAAAAATATTATTTAAATTTCCACGTGATCAATACTCAAGAGTTTGAAATGCAAAGAACTTATCCGAATGGTCAAGTGGACGAAATCTGCAATGGCACCTACAATATGAATTCCCAACTTTTATGGACCTTCACGGCTCTGACGACGAGCCATGTTTTCAAGGGAAGAGGCTCGTGCCCTAGCAATCGTTCGCACCAGGTTGATTTCAATATCGACTTCAAAAACAAGACCACTGAAGATCTAGTCAATGGAACCACTGTGGCGATAACAACTTCTTTGGCTCCGGGCTATGTTATTAATTCTTATTTCAAGAGGAAATAACAAAAGAGATTGTAAACCAACCGCTAGAGGCCCCTGATAATTTCTGAATTGGAAAAGCGATGACTGGCGGAGGTCTCTGGAACTTCGAAAAGAGTATTGCGCGTGCACCAACGGCGAGCGCTCTCAATATCACGAAGGTCTTTGGTGTGAAGTGCAAACTCTGTCATCAACGTGGCCGCAAAAATATTGCCCAAGCTGAAGGCGAAATAACGGGCGGAAGTTTGTAAACTCTCGAAACCGTTTTGGCCAGAA
>DATBTE010000401.1:0-1783 GCA_036559425.1 Pseudobdellovibrionaceae bacterium
AGGAGGCCTCCATAGCGACTTATCAGTTCATGAGCGGCGCCCTGATATTTATTAAGTATGGCACTCAAATAATCACTTTTACTCAGAAGAGCTTGAGTTTTATCGCTCAAATCAATGCGCACGACAGTGCTGTCAAAATTAGAGGGAGCAAAAGTGTTGCTCTTCATTTCATGCAACAGGGCGGGGGCTAAAGAGGAAACAGACTTAGTCGCGGGCACCGACTTCAAATGAACCTCGGGCTCCACTTTTTGTAAGCCGCGAAGCTTTGTAAAACTCAAAGCGTCTTTATATATAAAAAGAAAGAGCATAGCAGCGAAAGCGCTCGCCATTGCCAAATTATGAAGTATGAGATATTTTTGCTCGCCTAAAGCCACACGTGAAAGTGATTTTTTCGCGGTATTTACTCCCACTGTCAGGCGATAGTCATAGATCTGAATCGTCTTGAAGGTGATATCGTCACTTTCAACAAACTGATTGAAGTTCACATGTTCTTGAATGAGCTCATCCGGATTGTTTTGTTTATTATAGAAAGTGATCACTTTGTTCTTCTTCTGAAGAAGATAAAAGTCCACCATGCGAAATTCCCGCGCTTGCTTCAGGCGTTCGGTCAGAGAATCAAGATTGTCTTTAATAATGAGATTGCCGGAGAATTCTAAAACAAAATCGACGTCTTTTTTGCGATTTTGAATGACCTGATCCACTCGTGACGCAATATTAAAATAATATTCTGCTGACACGATGCCAACGTAAGCTATCCAGAACGCTGCGATAGCGAATAGCAGAATATTTTTTCTATTTTTCCGTCTCACTGACAAGTCATTTTCTCCATAGCTAAAACCAAAACGAACCAACTTCAATTCATTTACTATGAGCCGTATCGGCCTAAGACGGAAAAACTGTACTGGACTGGACTATTGAATTCTTAAATCAACTTTCGTCCAGGCGCCTGTGCTTAATATAATGACTTTTTATACCTTTTCCAGAACTCCGGAAAAGTATGATATTTAAGTTATATCTATCTATGGCGAAATTTTCCATCCGTATCAAAGAAATATTCATAAATATATTTATATTTATATTTATATTTATTTTATATTTACAACAGAAATGCTTATCAAAAACGTCTACAACTGCGAGATTTTCGTATTAAAAATTTAAGAAATTAGGTTAAGTGTTTTCCTATTTATTCCGTTATTTAAGACATGAAATTAATCACTAATCACCGGGGTACAAGCCTGGTCACTGTTCTTATGGCAGTTGGCATTGGCGCCATTGTTTTAGCTGGGATCACGACCATGATCACAGATGTGTTCAAGTCCCAGCGCACGGCTCAGTCTAAAGAGGCCCACCGGGAACTGACCGCCAATATCCGTCAACTTTTAACAGATCCGGCTATTTGCTCAGTCAGCTTTAAAGGAAGTAACCCGTCAGGGAAGGGATATACTAAAACTCAAATCGTGGATGCCGCCACTCCTTCTAATGTTAAATATCAAACCGGAGTGGATTACCTTAATCATCTGGTCACCATTACGGGGTTTGAGGTCAGGGGTTTTGTGGCCGACAATCCCCCTGTTAACGATAAAATAGGAAAGGCTGAGCTCAATATTAAAATGAATAAGCTTGGCTCCACCATTGGCAGTCCACAAATGACGACGACGGTTTTTTTGCAAGCGACTCTGGATGCTTCCTATAATCTCAATAGTTGTTATGCCCTGGGACTTGCGGATTCACTGTGGCAAATCTCTCCCGCGAATATGGCGGATATTTATTATCCCAGCGGCAA
>DATBTE010000402.1:0-3789 GCA_036559425.1 Pseudobdellovibrionaceae bacterium
TATCCTCTCGCATTATCAAAGAGCTTCTCAGAAAAAAAATCGGCTTCACTGGGTTAGTTATAACGGATGATATTCAAATGAAAGGACTAGCTGAGATTAGCAATCCCTATGAGGCGGGTTTAAGATCCCTAAAAGCTGGAGCAGATATAGTCATGATGACATGGTCATTCAAAGATCAAGCAAAAGCAATTGAGCATGTAAAGCAGGCCGTTCTTAACGGCGATTTTCCAATGGTTGAGCTCAATGAAAAGGTTTCTCGCATTTTGGCTGTTAAGAAATTCCTGCAGAGCAAACACTCTTTGCAAGGGGCCATTGGAAGCTCTAAGATCGTCGCTCTTTCTACTAAGAAGTTGCGAGAAATCGAATCACGTATTCTCGATTTTAACATCAAGATGGCTACGCGAAGATCTCAGGAAACCGGAGATCGCGTCCCGGCCGCCGTGCTTGAAAAAGCAATCAATATTAAGACTCCAATTTGCATATTTTCTTCAACTAACGAGTTTATTAATTCCTTTAAAAAATCAAATTTACCAACTAGCTTTACAAGGACGACTGCTAGCACTAAACCGCAGGCACTAATCGACTCAATAATCAAAAACGATTGTAGCTATTGGCTTTACACAATTTATGGACCAAAAACTGCTGCAATCTTAAAGACTCTTCCGAGGGCTGTGGCAAAAAAAATTCTGATTATTAATCTCAGCGCTCCTAGCCTGATTACAGACTCGACAAAATTTTTAAATGTCGTGAATTTGTACTTTCCACATCCGGAGGCCGGAAAAAAAGTCGCTGAAAATCTTCAAGCACTAGCGAGCCCAGAGCTCACCGACCCTTTGCCTGCAAAGCCTGATGATATTCAGACGGGGCAAGAGCTTTAATTCTTCAAGGCAAAATAAAAAAAGCCCTCTCTTAGGGAAGGGCTTTCTCATATTTTTAAATTTTCTTTAACTCTTAAGACCAAGTGCCTGGAATGATTTCCATGCCAGTTCTAGCTTTTGCCACTTCTCTTTGAGCCTCAGCCCATTGTTCTTCATTCAAAGACTCGCTGCTAAGCTTAAGTTCTGCTGCAGTCAAAGCCTTTTTAAGATCCTCGAGTTGAAGATCCATTGGAACTGCTGCATACTCAGCCAAAATGTTTACTCCTAGCGGACTCACTTGGCAATAGCCCCAGCTAATAGCAACTTTTTGTTCTGACTGGCCTTTGAGTTTGTATTTCAAAATTCCAGTTTCCAAAGTTGTTATCAAAGGAGCGTGACCAGGGAGAATGTTGAGTTCCCCTTTGAAAGCCGGAACCGTGACTTCATCAATTTCTTGATCAACTACGATTCTTTTTTCCGGTGTCACGAGTGTTAGTTTAAACATAAGTTATCCTTAAGCTTGAAGCTTCTTAGCTTTTTCAACAACTTCTTCGATAGTTCCGACCATGTAGAATGCCTGTTCAGGCAAGCTGTCGTGTTTACCATCCAAGATTTCGCGGAAGCCTTTAACAGTATCTTTAACATCAACGTATTTACCGCTAAGACCTGTAAATTGCTCAGCCACGAAGAACGGCTGGGACAAGAAACGTTGAATCTTACGAGCACGTGATACCACCAATTTATCGTCTTCAGACAATTCATCCATACCCAGAATCGCGATGATGTCTTGCAACTCTTTGTAACGTTGTAGAATCGATTGAACATCACGAGCCGTTTTGTAATGCTCCTCGCCCACCACCTGTGGATCTAAAATACGAGAAGTTGAAGTTAATGGGCTCACTGCAGGGAAGATCGCCATTGCCGCGATATCACGATCCAAATTGGTTGTAGCATCCAAGTGAGTAAATGTTGTTGCAGGAGCTGGATCTGTGTAGTCATCCGCTGGAACGTAAACCGCTTGAACGGAAGTGATTGATCCGGATTTAGTAGAAGTAATACGTTCTTGCATCGCGCCCATCTCAGTTGCAAGGGTCGGCTGGTAACCCACCGCTGAAGGAATACGACCCAACAACGCAGAAACCTCAGCGCCTGCTTGAGTGAAACGGAAGATGTTATCAACGAAGAAAAGAACGTCCTGTTTTTCCACGTCACGGAAGTATTCCGCAACCGTTAAACCAGTCAAAGCAACACGGGCACGAGCTCCAGGAGGTTCATTCATTTGACCGAAAACAAGCGCCGTCTTGCTAATAACGCCAGATTGTTTCATCTCCGCCCACAAGTCATTACCTTCACGAGTACGCTCACCCACCCCGGCAAATACGGAATAACCACCATGCTCAGTCGCAATGTTACGAATCAACTCTTGGATTAATACGGTTTTACCAACTCCGGCACCCCCGAAGAGGCCAATTTTACCACCTTTTGCATAAGGAGCCAAAAGATCCACAACTTTGATACCAGTCATCAACATTTCCGCCGCAACCGCTAGATCTTCAAACTTAGGAGCTGCCCTATGGATTGGCCAGTTATCTTTACCCTTCACTGGTCCCTGCTCATCCACAGGCTCACCAATAACGTTGATAATACGACCTAAAACTTCAGGGCCTACTGGAGCAAGAATCATATTGCCAGTGCTAGTAACTTTTTCACCTCTCACAAGACCCTCTGTAGAATCCATGGAGATCGTGCGAACCACACCATCACCAAGATGTTGCGCTACTTCAAATACGATGTTCATTTCTGCATCAGAGATTGATTTATTTGTAGAACGAAGAGCTGTGAAGATGGGAGGAAGCTCGCCACCTTCGAATTCAACGTCGACAACTGGTCCCATCACCTGTTTGATTTTACCGTTAGCCATTTTCATACGCTCCTATTATTTCAGTGCTTCTGCACCACTCACGATTTCTGTTAATTCTGTAGTAATTTTTTCTTGTCTCAATTTGTTATATGTCAGCGTGTAAGAGTTAATCATCTCTTTCGCGTTATTGGTCGCATTTTCCATAGCGGTCATACGAGCACCATGTTCCGCTGCCACGCTTTCCGACATTGTTCTGTATACTTGAAGATCAAAATGTTTCACCAGCACTTGTTCTATAATTTGCTGGGGAGCCGGTTCAAAAATCATATCTACAGAAAAGCCCACTGCAGTTCCCGTTGTGTCAAAAGAAGTATTTTGAATATCAATTGGAAGCAGAGTTTCACAAACAACCTGCTGAGAGATCGCAGACTTAAACTCATTGTAAATCAAACGAATTTCATCATAGTCACCAGAGAGATATTGCTTCATTAAGCGATCCGCCACATGTGAAGCCAAGTCATAAGAAATATCCTTGTCCAGGCGAGTGATGGAATCTACGGCTGTATAGCCTTTTTTAGTGAAGTATTCACTTCCTTTGCGACCAACAAAAAGAAATTCTATTTTTTCGCAAGTCTTAATATTGTTCTTATAATAGATCTCTGCAAATTTATTGATATTGCTATTAAAACCACCGCAAAGACCACGATCCGAAGTCAATACAACCAAAAGTACTTTTTTGACTTCTGATTTTTGCTCCATCAAAGGATGAGTTATCTTGTTAGTAATAGCGATATCAGCAATCACTTTTCGCAAAGTAAGCGCGTAAGGACGCATATTCGTAATATTATTTTGCGCCTTACGTAACTTCGCAGCAGAAACAAGTTTCATTGCCTTTGTAATCTGCTGTGTATTTTTAGTGGACTCAATCCGAGCCCTGATATCTTTTAAACTTGCCATTTCGGCACCCTATTAATTCGTAGAAGGTTGGAAAACCACTTTAAACTCTTCAAGAGCAGCAACAAGCGTCTTCTTGATATCATCTGCCATAGCTTTCTTTTCAGCGATATTTTT
>DATBTE010000403.1:0-1557 GCA_036559425.1 Pseudobdellovibrionaceae bacterium
GTGCTTGCACGTACCGATTACGAGCGGTTGACCCGGTATTGATGCTTAAATAGAGTAGGGGGCGCTATGTGTACTTTGCTGGCTTGGCGGTATGGTCGAGCTAAACGGTACGCACAGCGTACTCTACGGCGCTATCGACCCAAATCGGCCTTTCCTTATCTTTGTTTGACTGGCAGATTAGTGCCGCATGATTGACGCTAGGGAAACAGGTATGTAGGATGTGTTTCGGTATCATCAACTTGCTAAACAGTACGTTCAGCGGAACATTACGCAACCATAGGTTAGTTAGAGGTAGTATGAAAGACTTATTCCCCGGCCATTTTAAAGAAGTTGAACACCAGCTTAGGGACATCTGGGATACGTCATTATTCGTATTTGATGCAAATATTCTTCTTAATCTGTACAGATATTCAGATACAACTCGCCAAGAGTTTCTACGGATTTTAGAAAAAATCAAAGATAGGGTATGGCTTTCCCATAGAGCTGCCGAGGAATATTTGAACAACCGATTATCGGTAATTGATCAGCAAGAGAAGTCATATGACGACATGACCAAGGCTATTGAGATTTTGAAACGTGACTTGGAGAATGCCAGACAGCATCCTTTTGTTAGTCAAAATATTATGACTAAGGTTTCCAGTGTTTTTGATGAGCTTTGTTCAGAGCTTAAAGAAAACAAATCAGTTCATACAGCACGTATTTACAATGACGAAATTAAGGATGCTGTTGCCTCTATCTTTAAAAATAGAGTTGGTCTCCCTTATGAAAGATCACGTTTAGAAGAACTAATGTCTGAGGGTGAAGAAAGGTACATGCAAAAAATACCACCAGGGTTTAAGGATGGCTCAAAGTCAGGAGACAGTGAAGTTTTTACTGAGAAGTGCAGAAAATATGGAGATCTTATCGTGTGGACTCAGGTTATCGATAAAGCAATTGAATCTGGGAAAGGTGTTGTTTTAGTTACTGATGACAAAAAGGAAGACTGGTGGGAAAAGTTTAAAGGGAAGACTATTGGACCTCATCCAGAGCTAGTGAGAGAGTTTAAGGATCGAGCAAATAATACATTTTATATGTATCAAGCAGACCGATTTCTAGAGTTAGCTAGAGAAAATCTAGGTGAGCAGGTTAGCGACGAAATCGTTGCAGAAATTAGGGAAGTCAGACACTTGGAAAAATTAGCTCAAAAACGCCAAAAAGAAAAGGAGTATGTTCAAGGGCAAAAACACGAAAGAAGACAATTTCTTAGAGAAATTGAATATGGCAAACATCGATTGGCGACTTATTATGAAGAGCAAAATAAGTTACAACAACGCATGCATGAGCTTGAATCAATCCAAAATGGAATGTATCAGCATCAAGATGATCTGGTTAGAGAAGAGGGTTATGAAAGTGCAGAGTTTAAACATTTCATGAATCGCTTTATAGAAATATCAGAAGAATTCGCGCTAGTTAGAAAAAAACTTGAACATTCATCCTCAAAATTCAAAGAAACGCAAATGCATGTGTTTGAATTAGAAAAGGAATTGGCCAGTCGCATGAAAATCAGTGAACAAGAAA
>DATBTE010000404.1:0-1694 GCA_036559425.1 Pseudobdellovibrionaceae bacterium
CCAAGGAAGAAGAACGGGACACTGAAAGTGTCGCGGTTCGATTCCTGTAGTTTCAAAATTTCTGCAGGCACCCAGCCCGTAGAACCAGCGGATCTCCTGCGGGGTTCGATCCCGGAAGGAACCCAGGGAATGTATTTCTGCAGGCTCCTTTATAATTGCCTTTCCCTATTTTCCAAATTCTTTGGATTACAGAATGGCTCCGAGTTTCGGATAAAGTGCCGTTACACGGATTGAAAATCTTGAGGGCATATTTCTTCAACGTGGCCTTGAAGCTCGTTCAAGAGTTGTTCTTAAAAAAGTTATTGATATTTCGAATCAAAAAATTCAAAATAATCGTGCCTGCAAAAGAATACCTCAAACAGGACGAAGCCTTCACAACTACGTACCATTTTTTTTGACCTTCAAAGCTCCAATGGTAGCAGAGAAGCAAACTCAAAATGAAGATCTAGTTTATCTACAAATTCATCTCGATATTTTTGGCAGAATAAAAATCTCCTTCTTGTTCTTTAAGTCGTTTCAGTTAAATACATCGAGGCTAACGGCTCCCCGCTTCTAAGGCGGCAGAGTCGTTAGACCTGATTCGTTCCTCGAGGGCGAACGTTTCTGATAATAATATAGGGAGAGGCACCCAGAACGATCTCATAAATAATGGCGTTGCCTGAGATGACCAGTTGCCGCTTTTCTTCATGACCGCCAATCCTGCGACCTAAATATGGGAAGTCGGACAACTTTGACACTGCTAGCTTAATTTCGACAAAGGTCCGCTCTGCCAATTCAAAAGAAAAGTTATCAACGGTATGTTGAAATATCTTATCGAGACTTTTTTCGGCTTTTTTTGTCCATAGTATTCGCATTTGAAAATCCATATTTCTTGCCAAGCCGAGCGAACACTTCATCACTTTCGATAAGATGGGTATGATCAATAGGCTTTTCAAACTCTTTCAAAAGTTCAAGGTCATCTATTAAGCAATCATATTCTTGTTTTGAGATAAGAACGACGTCTCCTGATTTTGTTGGAACAATATAACGATCGCCCTTACTGACACGATCAAGCGTGTTGTACAGGTCTTCTCTTAATTCGGATGGCCTAGTAATCTTTGGTGACCCCATCGCCCGAGCGTACCAAAATGCGTACGTTTTGTCAAGAGGTTTTCCAGGTTTTGACTGTCGCGGGTTCAAAAGACTGCAAACTTCAGTCGCTTCAGTTGCGCGATTTGATAAGCACCGAAGACGCCGTTAAAAAGACAACGTATCAATGGGTCCTCGACAATATCTGCGGACTGAATTCCTTCTTCAATATTGGGAGGGAAAACCATATCATTGATGCGCAAATACATCGAGGTTAACGACTCCCCCGCTTCTAAGGCGGCAAAGAGTTTAGCAATGGGTACCTCAGTGGTCCAAGATATATTTTCTACCTCTTCCTCCGCAGGCTCAATAAGTCCGCTGTTTATTCCGTAACAGAAATGTCGAACCTGCCCCGCGTGATCATAGACAGAAAGTCGCCATATTCTTGGCTTATTAAAGTACGGCTCTCCTGGGGGATCCATTGAATTATATCTTTCGAGAAGACCTGTGCTGCAATAGTCGTAAACTCTTTGCGTTTGCTCCGCCGTCAGCGGCGCGAATCGACAAGAGATTTCCGCAGTTGATGGCGGCTTTAAATTCTCCTGGTATTCATAATCAACATTCTG
>DATBTE010000405.1:0-1842 GCA_036559425.1 Pseudobdellovibrionaceae bacterium
TTTAAAAGTGAATTCAGCGGTTTTACTGCATAAATTTGGTGAAGCTCGGGTAAGAAAATTTTTAGGAAAGTCTTTTTTTCTGCAGGAGTACTCTCCTTTTCGTCGTTACTATATGATGCGAAATCGGATCATTCTTTACAAGCGTTATGGAATGTTTAAAGGGGCCTGGTTCTGGTTGGACGCGAAGAATGCGATAAAAGATCTTATTAAGCTGACTTTTTTTGAAAGCAAAAAAAGAGCTAAGTTCATTGCGGTGATCAAGGGTATTGTCGACGGTCTCTGTTGGAGGGAATCGAAGTAACTCTTCCCAAGTTTTTTGGAGTCTTATTCTGTTCGTTTTAACCAAGCTGCCCTGGTCAGTTTATGAGTTCAAAAAAATAGCTTGGAATGGAGTAACTAAGTTTTCCGTACATAGAGATGAAAAAACTCTATGTACGGAAAAATGGTAAATAATAGCTTGAATCCGTACATAGAGTTATATAAACTCTATGTACGGAAGTGCTAACTATGATTATTGGCAGAAAACAAGAGATAGACGAGCTAAATAGTGACTACCTCAGTGAAAAATCCAGTTTAATTGTCATTTATGGGCGTCGAAGAATTGGAAAAAGCGCCCTGGTCGCAAACTACGCCAGTAAAAAACCCTTCTTGTCTTTTGAGGCTCTTGAGGGAGTCAATAAGGCAAAGCAGATTGAACATTTTATTTCACAGCTAAATCTTCAGATTAAAGATGAGTTCTTGTCTCAAATGAGATTCGGGAGATGGGACGAAGTCTTTAGGTATTTAACTGAAAAATTAAAGCAAGGTAAAGAAAAGCAAGTTCTGTTTTTTGATGAGTTTCAATGGATGGCCTCCGGCCAATCAAGCTTAGTCTCATTATTAAAATTCTTTTGGGACACAGAGTGGAAGAAACTCAACGTTCAGCTTATTCTTTGCGGATCAATCGCTAGTTTTATGGTTGATAAAGTGATCAAGTCAAAAGCACTTTATGGTCGTGTGGATCTTGAAAGAGTGATTACGGAATTGAGACCTTTTGAACTTCGGAAGTTTCTAGATAAAAGCAGGTCTCTGCACGAAGTGCTTAAATATATTTTGGTCATGGG
This sequence comes from Pseudobdellovibrionaceae bacterium, assembly GCA_036559425.1. GTDB lineage: Bacteria > Bdellovibrionota > Bdellovibrionia > Bdellovibrionales > Bdellovibrionaceae > JACMRP01. Next base: position 1,104 of record DATBTE010000405.1, read on the forward strand.
TGGCGTGCCTAAGTATTTTGAGCTTATTAATAAAAATGAGTCCTTTGAAAAAAATATTCAGCGCTTAGCCTTTAATAGTTCAGGCTATCTTTTTAACGACTATGAAAAAATATTTTATGCACAATTTAAAGAAGCCACGACTTATGAAAGAATTGTCCGCTTTATATTAAAAAAGCCTCAGGACCTGGAGGACATTTCGCGTCACTTAAAAATGCAATCGAGTGGAGGTGTTAAAAGGTATTTGAAAAATTTGGAAGCCGCACGTTTTATTCGTTCCTACAAGCCTATTCAAAAGGCAAATACCAATGTGGTTAAGTATAAAATGCTCGACGAATATTTGATCTTTTATCATAAATATATTCAGCCTCATCATAGGCAGATTCAAAATGCCGTACCAAATAATATTTTTGTTACCAAAGTTAAGTCTGAGTGGACGCCATGGCTGGGAATAGCCTTTGAAAACTTTTGTCTCAAGTACAACGCCGTTATTTGCGAGGTTTTGGGGATTAGGGACCTTGTCGAAGAGGTTGGCCCCTATTTCGAAAGAAAAGACAAGGCTGGCTTTCAAATTGATTTATTAATTAAGCGCAGCGATCACACTTGGGTCATATGTGAATGTAAATACTATGAAGGACTTGTTGGCGTGGAAGTGACGACGGAAGTTGAAAAAAAAATAAATAGGTTGGAAATTCCGCGGGGAATTTCTGTGGAAAAAGTACTGATTACGGTGAGCGGAGCT
>DATBTE010000406.1:0-8892 GCA_036559425.1 Pseudobdellovibrionaceae bacterium
CGCAAACGCTTATTGAAGAATGGCGAAATCCAAATGTTCACTCTTACGGGACAGATATTGCGAAATTCGCTTCAGACCTCGTGGAAGTATTTACCGCTGTTCAAAAGTTTCTTCATTCTTCAGAGATTGCGGTTGTAGAGCCAATAGAAAATTCTTCTTCTGGTGCCTTCTCTCCTGAAGGTCCTGCGGAAATTGAAGAATCTTTCGAGAGCCAGCGCCTCCAATCCTATATCGACTCCGCCGAAGGAGGAAAAGTTGCGGACGAATGTCAGAATGCCTCCGTCTGGCAGACTGACCAAGCGGAGCTCTGCCAAAGTGATGATGCTTTGGAGTGTGACCGCAGCTACGCGCGTCAGTGTAAAAAGCTTCAATAAGATCCAAAAATATTTTAAAGTGATCCTTTTAGAGGGCTTATGGCAGAAAATATTGAAACTTCTTTTTCTAAATTGATGGGAACGCAAACCCCCATTATCGCCGCACCTATGTTCCTGGTGAGCAACGAAGACCTGGTCGTTGCTGCGAGTGAGGCGGGAGGCATCGGAACGGTTCCTTCTTTGAATTATCGTCCTGCGGAAAAATTCAAAGCGGCCCTCGAAAATATTAAAAAGCGCACTAAGAAACCTATTGGGGTCAATATTATTGTGAATAAAAGCAATACCCGTCAGGAAGGGGATTTAAAAATCGCCCTTGATGCCGGAGTGGAATTATTCATTACCTCCTTGGGCAATCCTAAAACTGTGATTCAAGAGGCCCATAAAAATGGGGCGAAAGTTATTTGTGACGTGACCAACCTAGAGTTCGCGCAAAAAGTTCAGGATCTGGGTGCTGACGGGGTTATTGCCGTGGGAGCTGGGGCCGGTGGACATGCAGGTCCGATCTCTCCGCTGGTTTTGATTCCTTGGCTTAAAACTCAATTGCAAATTCCTATTATCGCAGCTGGTGGTATTTCCCATGGAGCACAGATTGCGGCCTGCCTGGCGTTAGGCGCTTCTGGTGTGAGCGTGGGAACTCGTTTTATCGCCTCGAAGGAAGCAGGAGTGGACATGGCTTATAAGCAGGCTGTGGTTTCGGCGACACCTGAGGATATTGTGATGACCGCGCGGGTGTCAGGAACTCCGGCGGCCGTTATTAATACGGAATATGTTAAAAAGTTAGGAACAGATCTTCCGTGGTTGATCAAGAGTCTCAAAGATAATCCAATGACTAAAAAATATATAGTGCCTTTGATTCATCTTATGGGCATGAAAGCCTTGGAAAAATCAGCGACCAACCCTTCCTGGAAGACCGTTTGGAGTGCGGGACAATCAGTAGGGCTGGTAGAGGATATTTTATCCACTGCGGAAATTTATCACAAGTTGATCTCTGAATATCAAGCCGCTAAGGCGAATTTACCTTAAAGGCCCTTCGAGCGATTTTTTACCGAGAGGGTGAGTTCATAAGTAGCCACTTTATCGGTTTTGCTCTTGGAAGGAACAGTAGAGTAGACTTTAAAACAGCTCTCCAGTCTTTCGCTGGTGGTTTTTGCTTTTTCTATGAGTTCGCGAACCTTGTCTGCTTCATCGCAAATGAAATAAACATCACCATCACAGCGCTTTAAAAAATCGGCTTTAAAATCCTTAAAGATAAAATCGATTTTTTGACCGCTTTCATAAATGGAAGTCACCGCCGTAAGGCCCACCGCGAGTTCGGCGCCAATGCTCAAGGCTCCGAAGTACATCACCTTAAGGTGATTCTGACTGCGACGTCCGAGCTTGATTCTAATCACCGTGCGAGTGGGGGAGAGCTCAAGGCACTTTGGACTCACGAAAGCCAAGAGAGGGATTTTAAAAAGGCCATAAGCTTTTAATATAAGATTTGTTTTAAATAAACTTAGCGGTTGCTTGGACATAAAAAAAGCTCTCCCTGAAGGAGAGCTTTGGGATTAGTCTCTCACTTCTGTTAGTGAAGTGTAATTGTCTTGGAGTTTTTGCTGGCGGTCAACCTCTTTTGACCAGCGCCCTACTTCACCTTCGTAACCTTTTTTCTTATTTTTCCAATCATTTTCAGAAGTGGCTAAAGCACGATTGCGCTGATCGACCAGGGCGCCTTGTTGTTTAATTTGCTCTCCCCGGGAGACCCATATCTTTTTTTCTTCCTGGATGGAGTTCATTTGGGTTTCATAATCGGTAAGATTGGCATCACGTTTTGCGATATTTTCTTGAAGCTTATTCATGGCCGTTTGAAGGTCTTGCAGCTTCTTTTCTTCCAGTGCTTTTTTATTTTTTTCCTCGGCCATCAAGGTATGCAATTCTTTTTCCTGAGCTTCAACTTTTAGCAAAAACTTTTTATTTTCTTCATGCTGAGAGACCACGGTCTTTCTTTGACCATCGACTTGAGCTTTTGCTTTTTGAATTTCACCGATGTTTTTCTCGACGGATTTGAGATTCTTTTGATAATCGCCCAAGTTGGCTTTTGAGTTGCTCACGTTGCTCTTGATTTTTTCCAGCCCCTCTTTCGCCGTTGTTTCCGCGATGGCTTGAAGGCCGATCAGTAAAGAGCCGCCAATGAGGAAGCTCGCGAGCATTTTTTTAGAGTTTGTTTTATTCTTCATGGTCGTCTCCTTTAAATTATTTTTTTTACCAATTAGTTTTCATCCAGGCTGGTCACTTTGTCTTCTTTAGGACATACGTTTTTTAGAGACGAGCGGTAGTGACCCACTTCATCTTCCCAAATCTCGCCTTGGAATTTCCAATTCAGGCTCTTGTCAGCTTCCACTTTCAATTCAGGACGTTCTTTTTCTGTGACGTTGCCACCTGCCATCTGATAGCGGATGTGCTCGCCCGCTCCAGAGTATAATTCATAAGAAAGAACTTCATTTTGTTCGAGAACACGATTCAAATTCCCGGCAAGTTGAGTCATCCGTCTTTTTAAGGCTAAACCGGCTTGCTCGCGAAGTTCGCTTTTCTCCTTTTCCATGCGGGCAATACCCATCTCGCGGAGTTTTTTCATGGATGTACGGGCTTTTTGAGCAATGAATTGTTGAATTCTAAAACTCATTTGACGTCTCTCAGCTTTGGCTAAGCTTTCCTGAAGAGAAGCGGATTTTTTATTATCTATGAGTTTTTTACGGATTTCAGAGATTTCTTTTCCGGCTTCAACGGATTTTTTTAGCATCATCTTTTCTCGTTCCAGCAGAGTGAGAGTCACTTTGTTGAAACGTGAAATTTCATCTTCAGTCGTGTTGATTTCCGTTTGCGGAACGGTGAAAGAAGGGTGACGGGCCATTTCAACGATGAAGGGACGGGGTAAACCATCCACTTCTTTGCGTTCGATGTTTTTCATCCATGCTTTGATGGTTTCATAATAGTGAGCCGGGTTCTTGTCATTGGCAGATTGATAGCTGGCCAGTTTTCCCTTGAGAGGGGCGAATTTCTTTTTCATTTCATTTAAAATCTGGATTCCATCGCCATATTGGCAGAGGTTCAAATAGCCCACGGTGCGGACAGTATAAGACTCAGGCGCAAACGCATTTTTAAAGAAATCCGTGTGAAGCGAGAACATATTCCCCGCGGCACCTTCATAATCTTCAGCCATGATTTGGGTCCATGCTTGTTCCGTCATCGCTTGCAGCCACATGGGGTTTGACTTTTCCACTTTCAAATAAGCCTGAAAAGAATCTTTGTAAGCGCCTTTTTGGAAATACATACGGCCTAAAGTCAAAGCTCCGACATTTCTAATAAGGCCTTTTTTATCGTCACTGGTCAGTTCTAAGAGCTTATTCAAAGTCATGATAGCTTCGTCCACTTTGCCTTGACGATAAAGTGAAAGAGCGCTGATCATGGTGGCTTCAGGATATTTTGGGGATTTCTCGCCGATGAACATCAAAGAGTCTTCAACGAGTTCTAATTGGCCCGCTTCCAAATAATATTTAGCCCGAGACAGCTGGTAGGCTTCGTTTTGGGTGGTATCTATGTCGTACTTGGTGATCAAAGGATCTATGTACTTTATGTCAGAGACCTTCAAGGCAGAGATATTTTCAACGAGTTGGCGAACAGCTTTTTCTTGCCATTCTTTGCTTTTAGCATCGGAGGCGACTTTGATCATACCCATGCGGAACTCGGAGTTAATACCCAAGCCTTTCGCGGTGAGAGCATAGTTATAAGACGCTTCGGTGCGATACTCGGGGTCTTCTATCAGCTCAGAAAAAAGTCCCAGAGCCAATTCATAGTTTTTTTGGTTCCCCAGGAATATAAGTGCTTGCAGCATTTTGTAATCGTTTGGTTTCATTTCTTGCAGCGGCATTAATTCTGGTTTTGCCTCCACCATATCCAAGAGGGGATCAGCCACTTCGTTCAAGAGTTTTAGCTCTGGCACGTTCGCTATGGCATTTTTACCGGTGACGACCCTGGATCCATTGGAGGGAGGAAATTTTGTGAGCTCCAGAGGGATTCGCACCTCCGCGGGGGAAGGGCGTTTCACGATCGGATTGAGGCTTAATTTGCCAGCTTCGGGAATTTGCAGAGGCTTGACGTTGGCTTGGACTTCTCTTTCGGCGCCAATGTTAAGACGGGGGATTTCGGTGACTTTCTTTTTATTTTGCACAAGCTTGTAAGCAGGGACATTGCTGCTTTTCATATACATATTTGCTTTTTGAGCATGAGCGGTTCCCGCTGCCAGACCTGCAGTCATCAAAGCCAAAACCAGTTTATGTTTTTTCATAGGTCCTCCACAGGTCACCCCAGTTGTCTAAAACCAATAAGTCACACCTAACAACATGGACGTGTCGTTGGTCATCTTCGCTCCCAGATCACGCTCTGTTGTATAGTTATGACTGCCACCCGAATTTGGCAGGTAGTATTTTAAACGTTTCTGACTGGCCCAAGTGTTGGAAAGATCCGCCCGCAAAGCAAAGTGTTCGGAGAAGAAAATCTGCTGGAACACGGAAAGCTTGCCGACCGCCGAACTCACCTCTTCATTGCCTTCTACTTTTTGAATCGCGTACTTCAAAGTTCCCGCGCCGACGGAGAAACCCATATCAAAGTAAATAATCGTGTTATCCATGAAGCTCATTTTTGCGTAAAAGGGAACCAAGGTAAAAGAGAGGATTTGCGAAGACTTAAAGACATTGTGGTCTGGATAAGTGCCGTATTGGTTGATGAACTGGGAAGTCGCATCATTGTCATGAAGGCTCGCATTTTTGTAGTCTAAATCGAGACCCCAACGTTCATTGAAGAAATAGCCGAAAGTCATGCCATAAATATTTCCAGAACTAAAGGGGTCGTTGAAAGGCACGCCGTAGTTGGCACTTAAGAAAAATCGATTGGCTTTGGTATAGCGTCTGTTTTGCACAACCGCAAAGTCATCATCTTTCGCGGACCAATATTTCTGCTCCAGCTTTCGAATATCCAGCTTATCGTTGCCGCCGGTGGTTGCAGGGCTGGTTTGTGCGTATGCTAGGGAGCTCCCTAAAAGCATCAACGTGAGTGTGAGAGTTTTCATTATTTCTGCTCCTTCGTATTAGTTAGTACTCTTGAATAAGAATGGATAAGTGACGAGCACTTTTGTTCCTCCCGCAGGGGCGGGGAACTTCCATTTTGCAACCTTATTCAAGATACATCCTTCTACGGTCGCATTTTTAAGTGTGGTATCGCCAATAGCCTGGGTTTCAACCTGTCCGGTGCCGGCGATTGTAAACTTCACGGCCACCTTTCCGAAGAGTTGGGGATTGGCGCTGAGTTGTCTTTCATAGCAATAGAGGATTTGTCCAAGTTGGGATTTGATATATTGCGCGATCACTTCGCGATCTAAGCCTCCCACCACTTCGCTTTCCTCTTCGATGAGGCCGACTCCGCCATTGCCTGTATTGCCAGCGCCGAGGCCGCCGATTCCGGAAGTGCTTTTGCCACCGCCACGTCCAGCTGTGGAAATCATCACCCCTTGAGCTGTGGAGTCCGTGCCGTAGTCACGGCCGGAACGATCGATATTACCCACCGCCGCTAGCGCACGGCCACTGGCGCCAGAGCCTGCTTTAATACCGTTAGAGACAATCACATTGCCGCTTTTAGCGGCCTGTGCAGAAACTTTTCCGATGAGACGGGAAATGCGGGGATCAGCAACAGCTTTCAACATATTTGCAATTTTACCGGCGCCTTTAGGAGCTGAATTCTGGGCAGAATTTTTTTGAGGCTCCTTTGCGGGTGCGGAGGGTTGAGGAACGGGTTGGGGAGGTGCCGGTTTAACGGCTTCCGCCACTTTCACTTTTTTCTTATGATCTGTTTTTACCACGACTCTTTGAGCGGGTGGAGGAATAACCACAGTGGCCATTTGTTCTTGTTTTGGCGCCATCAATGAAAGCCCGCCAATCATGAACGCCGCCAAGAGAAGTATAAGAAATCCTTTTTTAGTATCTTTATCAACAATCTGGCTCGCTGTAACTCGATTCATCGCTTCTTCATCAGTGAGATAGACGGTTTTTTGCCGAACAATGTACTGATCAAGAGTGTATTGAATCCAAGAATCAGTGTCTTTTGCCGGAATAACTTTTTTAGTGATGGCCATTTCCGGAATAAAATTTTGGCCCATGGGCAAAACCCGGGTTTCAATAACTTTCTCGTGAAGCTTCACAAGAAAGAGTTGATAAGGTTTCTTGTCTTTTTCGAAGCTAAGGGGATTTCTTTCGAGCTTTTGATAGAGATCACTTTCTCGAAGCAAGGGGGTGATATTTAAAGTGGAGTCAGCTATTTCAAGGGTTTTTTCAGCTTCCAGACAAATTTGGCAGTCTGAGCTTGACATGACATTGTTCAAGCTCATGTCGATGTACCACCATTTTCCATCGCGGCATTCAAAAGTCCCTTGCATTCCTTGGGAAGTTGGGGATATGGAAATAACGTCGGCGTGCCGAGAGCCTCCAAAGGTGTAGACTGGCTGTGTAGAATGGAGCTTCCAAGTTTTGGTAGTCCCGTTCTTGAGACGTTGCTTTACAATCAAAATGTTGTTCATACGTACCCCGTAAGTCTTCTCTTAAATATTTTCTTAGCCTTTTCTCCAGTCATTGCTCACTATCTTAGATAAAGGCTGGATTCTCGAATGCGTCCGTCCATATCTTTTTGAATGTCGTGTAAAGGCAAAAACTTAATACCTTTTTTTTGTACGAGGTAGGCGCCATCGGGATTTCGAATCGTGCCTTTGAGGTTCATTTCGCCGAAATTGACCTCTTGGACTTTACGGGTGACCTTTGATTTAGCCACTGCATTTGTAACGAATCCCAAGACAACGATTAATCCTAAGATTAATTGTTTCAATGTTCCTCCCTAACAAGTCTTCGGAATTACAGCAGCGCGACTTTATTTAACTCAATTTAATAACTCTTTAAAAACTTCAAATCTAGTTGCTCTCTAAAGAAGTGACCTTTCCTTCAGTGGACCCTTGCCCTTTCAGCAGGGCTAACTTTTTACCAATCCATTCTTTTAAATCCGCCTTGGTCGTGATCCTGGCAATTCTTTCGTAGACTTGCTGAGCGGTTTTCACGTCCGAGGATTTATAAACCTCGATCAAATGGGCCTGTTGTAACAGGATGTCCACATTGTCCTTTTTCTTAGCGGACAATTCTGTGATGAACTGAAGGCCTTTTTCACCTTCTCCGCGCAGTGCCCAGGCCTCACTGAACAAAGGTCCCATGTTGTAATTATACACCTGGTCTTGAGTCAGGCGTGAGAAATTTTCCGTCGAACTAATATAATCTTTTTCTGTGAAGGCTTTGACCGCTGCAAAAGTCGCTATTTCTGATGAACCTATATTCATGTCTACAACTTTGGCGAAAAATGGAATCGCCGCATTGATATCTTCGATCTTATACATGAGTCGACCCTTCTGATACAATACCAAGGCATTCTCACTTTGGGTCTTCATCAGTTCATCAACGAGCCACAAGGCTTTCTCTTTTTGCTCGCGAGCATCTGCGGCCAAACTGAGGTAGTAGAGGCCTAAGGTTCTGGTGTCCTTGTATTTGGCAAGTTCTAAAGAGAGCTTCTCGGTCACATCATATTGTTTTGAGATATAGCAGGCATTGGCATTGTCGAGGATGGATTGTATGCTGGCTTCCTTGAAGGTAAACGAACGATTGCAGACTTTGCTCTGGCCTTTTTGCACACGCACAGGGCTCATATCTGTTTTGGCAGTCAAATAGCCTTCAAACTGAGAAACAGGCGGGTAGCTCACTGTCGGGGAAATCGAAGCCTCTGGATTGAGTTCTGAATAATCGCGACCTTTGCCGTCACTGGTCGCACGCACCACCATGAGAGTTTTTAAACGTTGCTCGTTTTCCGCTTTCTTACCCTTAATAGGGGTGGTGATTTTAGCCAGTTCTCCTTTGAGAGTCTCTTTTTCATCTGGAGTTAAGCCGCCTGGCATAGGCATGTTTTGTAAGCTATCGATGTAGTTTGTGTAGCAACGATCGAGACCCGCCAATGCTTTGCGCACGACTTTTTCATCTTTACTTAAGGTCATGGCATTCAGATAAGCGGTTTGTGCCTTGTCGAGTTTTTCTGTTTTTAAGCCAAGAACAACGGCGAATTTATCCATTTTGGCTTTGACACTTTGTTGTATCAGTTCCGCCTCTAATACTTGAGCCTGAATTAAACGGGCCGGAGCTTTTTCTTCGCTGGGTATATTACGTGCCATAATTTTTTTAGCGGCATCAAAAGCGGGAGTTTGTTTGCCTGATATTAAAAGCTTTTCCGCACGCTCCGTTAAAATTTGTGTGGCATAAGGCTCCATGTTGATAGCCAAGGTTTTTTCTTGAAGCTTTTGATAATCCGGATGGTTGGTGTCATTACCATAAGTCGCCATGATTTTGGTGATCATGCGGGCTTGGTTTTTATTATCCATTCCTTGCATGAGCTTGGTATAGATCTC
>DATBTE010000407.1:0-27454 GCA_036559425.1 Pseudobdellovibrionaceae bacterium
TCTATTGAAATATTTTCGGAAATAGTTTCAGAAATTTTTCTAGAAATGTCTTCCCAAGGGCTTTCTGGATTCTCGATAAAGGCCCTGTGTCCACGATTTTTGATTTCCTCGACCAAACGCCGGGAGGAGTAAATATGGGGAAGACGACTTAATATAAGAAAGTTCATTCCTAGCCTTTCTCTTCAAAGGGAGTTGATTAGAATATACCCATATGTCAATGTCAGATGAAAATAAAAAAATCAGTGTTCGCCTGCAGGGTCGCGATCATATAGACGTGAATCTGGAGGGGGCCTTCCCCAAGGTGAGTTTTCGAGGATGCAGCGAGATGATGGATCTCATGCAATTGATGCGGAAAAACTTTGGGATTGACTTGCGTCAGTGGCCCATTCCCCCCGGAACCTCTCATTCTGAAATTTTATTAAGAGAACTCATTTTAAAGTTGCGCGGAAATTGGCAGTACCCCACTCCAGAGGTGGAAGTGTGTCATTGTCGCAGCGTCGCTTGTTACACGATCGATCAAGCGATCATTGCAGGAGCCCATAGTACGGAAATCGTCAGCCGTCAGACCTCAGCCAGTACCGCCTGTGGGACCTGTCGCTCCCAAGTTCAAAAAATGATTGATTACCGTCTGAATGAGGGGCGGGTCGCGATGACGGCTCCGACACCTGCTAAAAAAAGCGCTTAGCTGTGCAAAGTGAGTTTATTTTTTAGCGGGGACTTTCCCGGTGAGGTCTTCGATAATTTTCTCTGGAAAAGTGCCCGTCTCTAAAAAGTGATCCAGTAAAGGTTTTAATTTTCTTCGGCAGGAGCCTCCGCAAGGACCTACGCCAGCGGTGGTGGCATCGAAGATTTTATTGAGAGTGTCACAAGCTTCATTTTTAATGGCATCTTCGATAACATCCCGAGGAATATTGTTGCAGCGACAGATTATCTCAGCACGTTTTCTTTTTTGCATGGAATTCTTATATGGAATCTTGGTTATAAACCAATTTGTGAAATCAACTTGGTTAAATCTTTCACGATTTTTTCTTTTAAGTCCACGTATATTCCTTTCACAAAGGCGCCTGCGGCGTGAGTATGACCCCCTCCGCCAAAACCTTCAGCAATAGAGAGAACTTCTAGTTTTCCTTTACTGCGAAGGCTGAGCTTATATTCGTTTTTCGCATCTTCTCTGAAAGTGACTGAAGCCTCAAGGCTTTCAATATTCATCACAATATCAATGATGTCGCGGGCTTCATCGGGCTCGATATTGTGAGCTAACAAATCCGTATCGCGAAGACAAAGGACCGCAATACGGCCATGGCAAAAATATTCAATTTCACCGAGAGCCTTTGATAAAAAAGCCATTTTTTGCATCGTTTGATTTCCAAAAAGGGCCCGATGCACCTCCAGAGGATTGATGTCATGGAGTAATAATTCCGCAGCTATTAAATGGGACTTGGGCGAATTTCGAACGTAGCGATAGAGTTGAGTGTCAAAGGTGATACTGGTGTAAAGGGCTCTGGCGATAGTGGAGTCTAACTCAATACCGAGTTCCTTGATGATACCGTAAGCCAGCTCCCCAGTGGAGGCGGCGGTCACATCGATATAGGATTCAGTTCCGGGTTGGGGGCCTTTTTTCAAAAGGGGGTGGTGGTCGATAAAGACAATTTTTGGGATATTTTTCTTAAGTCCGGAAAAAAGAGGTTCGAGAAGGCGTTCGTCATTGGTATCGAAGATAATGCAGAGGTCGGCCACCAGATCTATCACAGGATTATTTTGAAAAAGAGAAATGACTTTGTCTGAACCTAAAAAGCGATATTTGCGAGGAGTGCTGTCCACATTGACGATTCGAACATCTTTTTTAATCTTTTTGAGGGCATAATAAATAGCCAGTTCAGCACCGAGACCATCCCCATCGCACTGTCGATGGGTAGAAAGAATGATTTTCTGTGATTTTTTGATAAGTTCCGTTACTATTGTCAAAATGCACCTAGCCTTTAAACAAGCTTTATTTTAGTAATATTTACAGGCTCTGGATACCCAGCCTAGTCTCAAACTAGACAGCTTAACCTGCTGCGCAGCACTAATTTCTTGCTGTTTAGGTCCAGTTTAAGTAAAATACTTTCTCTCATTTTTTTAAAGGAGTTGATTTCATGGCAGATACACTTCCAATGACAGTTCGTGGTAAAGCGTTACTTGATGCAGAGCTTAAAAAGTTAATGCTTGAGGATCGTCCTGACGTGATTCGTGCTATTGAAGAAGCTCGCGCACATGGCGATATCAGTGAAAATGCAGAATATGATGCCGCTAAAGAACGTCAGGGAATGATTGAAGGCCGCATTGGCGAAATTCAAGGCAAAATAGCGGGTGCTGAAATCATCAATCCTGCAGAAATTAAGTCAGATCGGGTGGTTTTTGGTGCCCATGTCACCATTCTGGATGTGGAAACTGAAGAAGAGTCTAAGTACCAAATTGTGGGCGTAGACGAAGCGGACGTTAAAAAAGGCATGATTTCAATTCTATCGCCATTGGCCCGTGCTTTGGTCGGTAAAAAAGTCGGTGATGTGGTTGTGGTGCAAAGCCCGAAGGGTGATAAAGAATTCGAAATCCTTGGTTTTGAATATAAATAAGCAATCTCCCAAGAATTTTGTGAAATCTCATTGTCGGCTCCCCGGAGCTTCGTCAAAATGAAGGGATGATGGGGCCACGTACACCAAGATATCCTAATGATGATAAAAATTTAATTGCCGAGCAGCCAGGGCGCCTAATTCTTTTTAGTGGAATCCTGGTGGCGGTGGTTCTCGGTTTGATCGTGCGTGGGTTGACCGCTCCCAATAAAGTTAAAGCGATGATCGAGAGCGCGGCCTCTCGTATGCATAAAGATGTCAAGGTGGAGTTTGAGGGCGTTCAAATCAGTCTTTCCAGAGGACTTCTTCCTCGTTTTGCAGTGATAATTACCAAAGTGAAAATGGAATCAGCCAATGAGTGTTGGATGAAGCCCACGCTTACAGCTGATGAAGTTCGTTTGCCGCTCTCTTTGGGCGCCCTCCTTCAAGGAGAAGATCCCATCACTCAAGTTGAAGCGGGGCAGGTTCGTATTGATCTTCGTAGTGCTTATAAAAATTGCGAAGTTCACTCCTCTCAACCCAATGAGCAAGCTCCTAAGATTAAGCAATTTGTGACTTTGAAAGAGGTGGCGGATTCTCCTAAAAAAACTTCGGCTTCTTCTCAAGTGCGAGGGATTCTAATTGATCAATTGAAAATTTTTACCCCCAATTTACCAGAACCGGTGGAATTGAATTCTTTCGAGATCCGTTTGAAGTCCAACACTCCTCGCGTGGTTGAGATGACCGCAAAAACTCACCTGATGAAAGATGAACAGGTGGGTGATTATTTATCTCATGCCACTGTTTGGGGGGAGTATAGTGAGTTTCCCCAGTCCACACTCCAGACGCGTATCTCTGGCAATTGGCGCGAGGGAAGTTATCATCTTAAGTCGACTTATGGAATGAAAGAAGAAGCTTTCACTTCAGAGATGGAGCTTAAACATATTCCCCTAAGTCAGGCTTTTCAGATTTTCAAAAAACTTCAATGGCTGAAAGAAGATTTAAATGGTCGCCAGCTATGGGTTTCTTTGAATGTCCAATCCTCAATGACTAAATCCAATTTGAAAACCGCCCAAATGCACATTAAAGATCTGCGTCTGGAAGGAGACTTAGGGGATTTGAAGGTGGCGGAGACCCACGTAGTTTCTTTGGACCCTGTCAAATACCGTCCCTTCACGGTAGATATCCGGCGTTTAAATGCGGAAAAATTGTTTGCCTTGTTAAATCGTCCGCATCCGGCGCCAATGCTGGGTCAACTGGGAACCTTCGATGGAACAGCTGAAGTGACGGATCATGATCATATTAAGCTCAGGGGTATTCACAAGGGATTGGAATTTATTTTTTCCAATAAAGGTCAGAGAGAGGTGCAGGTTTTGAAAGAGGTGTCGGCGGAGATCTCTTTGGACAAAAGCCGTTGGCAAATTCAAGTTTCTCATTTGGTACCGGATCAGGGCGTATTTGATGGTCAACTGGCTGTGAATGCGGATCGAGATTTAAAGAGTTTGGAAGTGAAGGCCAGAGCAAATGAGATTCGCTTAGCACCGAATGTGATTCGGCTTATGACCGCCGGTGGCCAAATGGGTGCGTTCAATGGGGATATGACCTTGCGATTTCAAGAGGGGCAGGTCAATTACATTAAAGGAATTTTGAATTCGGAATCTTTGGATGTTGAAGGGGTCAGCACTGAAAAAATGCGTTTTAATGTGGACTTCGCTGATGGAGAAATTCAAACCCAGGCGCAAGCACAAAAGATGGCCATCGCGGTGGGGTCTCCGGCTTTTCAAACTTTAAAGAGTTTGATTGAACCCGAGTGGATGATAGAAAATCGTTTGCCAATGAAAAATATCAGTTCCCAGCTTCATTTCAAAAATTTTAAAGTGCTCAACTGGAAAAACTTTTCAGCTCAACTCGAAAAAGGCGGACGATTTGTTTCTGAGGGGCAGTGGAATGCCGAAGGGGAACTCTCAGGAAAATTGCAGACTCAAGTTGGAAAAATAAATCACAAGTGGGGTCTTGGAGGTAAGAGGGATGAGCCTATTTTTACTTCCGTGGATTTAATAAAGAAGAAAAGCAATGTTGCTCAGTGAAAAAAAGTTTCAAACACACCGGGGATTTTGGATAGAAGGTAGGATGGAAAATACCTTGGCATCACTTTCTGCGGCGAAAAAACGCGGCAGCGAAATGGTGGAGTTCGATGTGCGTTTGACCAGTGATTACGTTCCGGTTCTTTATCATGACGAAAACCTTCGGCGTCTCCATAAAGCTCCTGTGAACATGCAGGGGCTGACGCTCCAACAAGCGAGGGTTTTCGCTCCCAATCTAACCACTCTAGAAGAAGTTCTAGAATCCAAAGAAGTTCCCGATTATTTAAATATTGAACTCAAGACCGACTCCACTGTGGATCCAGCTTTTGAAATCAGAGTCTCTCAGCTCATTAGAAAATTTAAGGCGGAAGAACGTGTCGTTCTGTCGAGCTTCAATCCTTTCAGTTTGATTCGAGCAAGAGGACTTATTCCAGAAGTCTCTCGGGCTTTGCTGGTGAGTGAAGATGAAGAACCTAAGAATTATTGGTTTTTGAAACAAATGACGATGCTGCCTTTGTGCGAAGCTCGCTTTTTGCATTGGGACCAAAAAATGACGTCCCGGGAACGTGTTCGAAAGTTTAGGGACGTTGGTTATGAAATTGCTGTTTACACCGTAAATGATAAGGCACGGGCCAAAGAATTGTTCAGCTGGGGCGTTCACAGCATTATTTCTGATTCCTTATTAGCTTAATGTACTGGCAGCAAAACGCCCTTATCGGGGGCGTAAGGCGAAAGAATTATGATTTTTTTTGAGTCTCAGGTGTTTCAACTTTTTGAGAGTTCATACCCTGTGCTTGATTTTGGCTGATTTGATCGTTGGTTTTTGGTGTATCATGTATATCTTTGACATCAACATCAATTTCGCTGAGGCCTGTTTTAAAGCCCCGAATGGCTTTTCCAAGGGATTGACCCAATTGAGGCAAACGACTGGGACCGAAGAATATTAAAAAGATAACAGCTAAAAGTAAAAGATGCGTAAGGCTAAACTCACCCACAAAGACCTCCAATTAGGATCTAGATCCATTGTATATTATATGGGTGGGTTTTTGTCACGAAATAAGCGATTTTCCTTGGTTAATAGGTTTGCCCCTCAGAACTTGTGAATATTTGGTCGGAAGAGGCCGCAGGGACTGTTAATGAGTCCTTAGGCTCACTTTTGGAATCATTTTGAGTCGATTCGTCCCCTCCACTAGCCGGAGTTGAGGGGTCGGGAATGGTCACCGTTTTATCTTCTTGAGCTATTTGACTCACTGGCGGAGCTACGTTTTTAACTTCTTTACGGGTCGGAAGAGTTTTGGCCACTCCCTTGGCGGCTTTAGGGAGCGAGCCGGTCGCAGCAGTCGTTACAGCGGTAAGACCTTTGCCACTTACTTTTTTCAGTTCTTTATCATACTTGGCTTTAAGCTCTGTTAATTGCTTCTGGTAATCTTTACGAATTTGATCAATCTGCGAGTTTCTGGCCTCAGTGACACAACCCGAATAAGTCTGCGTCGCAATTTCCTTAGCCTTTGTTCGGCACGTGAGTTCTGAAGATAGCTGTTGGCTATGTCCTATGACAGTCCAAAATGTAAAGGTTAAAAATAAGATATGATTTGCTAAAACTTTCATAAGCACCTCTTGTCTGTGTGAAGACTTACAAAAGACATGCCCATAAACAGAGATCTCAGGGGTCATTAAAATTGAAAAGGCCTCCAAGAGGTCTTACTTTTTTACATAAATGTACAGCAATTATCAGCGACGAATGGCTTTTGGATCCACCGCATCCTGAAGTCCATCACCGAGGTAATTAAAACTAATCACCGTGAGAAGGATCATGATCCCCGGTAAGATCGCAAGGAAGGGAGCCTGATAAATAAGCTCTTGGGCGTTGAACAGCATATTTCCCCAACTGGGAGTGGGAGGTTGGATGCCTAAACCCAAGAAGCTGAGAGCCGCTTCAAATAAAATGGATTCCCCAACTCCTAAGGTAATGGAAACCAGCATCGGCGCAATCACGTTTGGGAACATATGCCTGAGAATAATCGTGAAGTCGGTGGCGCCCAAGGTCTTTGCCGCCAAAATAAATTCGCGCTCACGCAACGAAAGAATGCTCCCACGCACTAAACGAGCGACGGTCATCCAAGAGAATAAGCAAAGAATGAGGATCATCTTAAGGATGCTCTCATTTTGTTGACTCACCAGTGACTTTAACAAGGGCAGTTTTTGGAGATCAATAGCGGCGATCACGATCATGACTGGAAGTAGTGGTAGAGATAAAAGCGCATCCGTCAGACGCATGAGAATCGTATCGATGGCTCCTCCATAGAAGCCGGCAAGACTTCCGATCAATAGACCCGCCAGAGCCGAAACAATCGCAACCAGAACGCCGACGCTCATGGAAATACGAGTGCCATAAATTAAACGAATAAAAACATCGCGGCCCAATTCATCGGTGCCAAAGAGATGATACGTCGAAAAGGTTTTGAAGGTCTGCTGAAGCTCTTTTGCTTGGTTTGTGCCCACTTGCTCCAGAATCTCAAAGGCCTCGGGAACGTCTTTTGTCGTGAGTTCAAACAACGCATCCGCCGGAGTTGTCGTAGTCACCAAAGATTTATCGATTAAAGATTTTTCGAGGCTTTCGGCGATTTCTGGGTGCTCCGTGCGGAATTTTTCAATCGCTGTTTCACGAATATCTTGCCCCGCGATGGCGCTGGAAAACGGAGCCTGATAGCGATTGAAGACGTTTTGGGCATCGGGGTCTATCCCGGTGAGGGTTTGGATAAGGGGTGCTGACAGCGCTAAAATCATAAAGCAAAAAATAATGACGGCACCCCCAACAGCCATCTTGTGTTCTAAAAATTGGCTAAGAACAATCTTCCACATGGGCAGAGCTTGCTCCAGCTTTTTGCGGTTAGCATCTGAGAGAGGGGCGATTGTTATTTCTTCTATCATTTCCACATTTGCTCCAACACTCTGCTTAAGTATAGCTAATGCGTGGATCTGCCACGCCATAAAGTAAATCCGCCACTAAGTTCATAAGCAGAACCATAGCGACAGAGATAATAAAGCTGACCATGGCGACATTGAAGTCATTGCCAATAATAGAATCATAGGTCAGCTTTCCCACACCTTGATAGGCGAAAACTGTTTCAGTAATAATCGCCCCAGAGAATATAGAGGACATACTAAGAGCTAAAATGGTAATCAAAGGAATCAAAGCATTCCTGAAAGCGTGTTTCCAGATAATCACTTGTCTGGGTAAGCCCTTGGCCTTTGCTGTACGAATAAAGTCATTCCGAAGTGCTTCTAGCATTGAGGAACGAGTAAAGCGGGAGAAGCGACCAATCTGTTGCAGGCTTAAAGATAAAACAGGAAGCACCAAGTATTTTGAGCGGTCTAAAATGGCGCCCCAGAATCCGAATTCAGGGCCACCAATGGTTTGTGTGCCGCCGGCTTTAAATAAGGGAATCCATACTGCAAAGACAATAATACAGACGATCCCTAACCAGAAGGAGGGGATAGAAATTCCAGCAAACGAGAAGAAATTAAAAATATAATCCATTTTGCTTCCCGGCCGAAGAGCCGAGATAATGCCCACAGGAATCGCAATCATCAGTGAAAAGCCAAGAGCGACCATGGAAAGAATAAAAGTATTCAACAACCGGGGTCCCAATAAATCAGTCACCGGTACACGATAAGTGCGACTGTAACCGAGGTCTCCTTGGGCAATTTCAGAAATCCAATGTCCATAACGGACATAGGAAGGTTGATCCAAGCCATAGAGTTGTTTTAAGCGGATCACATCCTCGGCGGTAATTTTAGGATTTGAGGAGGCCATCAGATCGACAGGATCCCCCGGCATCAAAGTCATTAAATAAAAACATACGTAGGATAGAATCGCTATCACTAAGCAGGTTTGAATGAGACGCCGAAGGATATATGTGGTCATTGAGTTCTCCTGATTAGTTTAAAGTGGTACTGCCAAGGTCCCATTTTTCTGCTTCATTCGTTTCAGCGAATTGATGGCCACTCACTTTGTAGTTCTTCAAATTCTTCGGGACCACAGAGGTATCTGAACGGTAGTATAAAGGAAGAACGGGAACTTCATCTGTATAAAACTTTAAGATTTGGTGAACCATTTCGGCGCGTTTTTGCGGATTGAACTCAAGTTCCAAATCCTCCATCAGCTTGTCGCTTTTCTTATTGGACCAATTCATGAAGTTCTGTCCAGACCAGCCATTTTTATCCGTTGGAATAGAAGTAGAGTGAAAAGTCGATTTTGGACTGTTTTCAGGATTGGAAACCCAGGCGAACATCGCCATGGATCCAAAATTGCGTTTTCTCATGGTTTCGCCAAAGAAGACGCGAGCTGGTTCATTTTTAGTAATGATTTCTATGCCCAATTGTTTGTACTGGTTTTGCATATAAACTTGCACCAGTTCGCGAACTTTATTTCCTGCCGTGGTCATGAACACTAAAGACAATCTTTTGCCGTCTTTTGAGCGAAATCCATCAGTGCCCATCTTCCAACCCGCTTCATCTAATAATTTTCCGGCTTCGCGTTTAGAATAGGGATAAAGAACAATGTCCTTGGGATCTTTTGTAAACCATGAGTCTTTAGGGGAAATACTATGAACCGCCACCTGTTGTTTGCCATCGAAGAGCGCCTTTACAAGGTCTTCGCGGTTGAGACCATAAAGGAGAGCTTTACGAACTTTAATGTCTTTAAGAATAGGGTTGTCGAGATTCAAGTCCACATGTTCATAAGTTACAGATGGAGTGAAAGTGACGTCATAAGGCAAATTCTCAGCTTTTACTTTTTTGCTGAAGGTGACCGCTTCGTCAAAAGAAAGCCCCAACGTAGAAATCATATCAATGGTGCCTGAACGAAGATTGGCCTCCATGGTTCCGGTATTGGGAATCAACTTGAAGATAATTTTTTGAATTTTCGGTGTGGGACCATAGAAGTAGGGATTGGGAACGAAGGTAACATGGTCGCCCAATTTAACTTCAGAAATCACGTAAGGCCCATTGTAAAGACCTTTCATACTTGGATTTTTGGAGTAGTTCGAATTCTTTTCATAGCCTTCTTTTTCTTTACCGTGTTTGTTGAATACGGACTCTTCGATATGTTTGGGCAGCGGTGCGAACTGACCTAGTTGAAAGAAGTCCCAACGTGCTTTTTCATAAGTAAAAGTGCATTTTTTAGGATTTTTAGGATCCGCTTCAATTTTTTCAACCAGAGTGTAAGTTTCTTTTTCACCAACGGAAACCGTGGGGGCTGCGGCCACTTTTAAAGCTAACGCAAAATCCTCACAGATCACTGGTTTTCCGTCGCCCCATTTAGCCGCGTCGATGATTTCCCAGATTGCAATGATTTTCTTTTTTCCACCCACATCGACGATTTTAGCGCCGCCATTCTCTAAAGAAGGGATCGACTTTGCAAGTTGTGGATACCACTTTCCGTTGCTATCCAAGCTCACCAGAGTGCGGTCAGCAAGGCTCAGCATATAAGAGGTGGCTGCCATCGTCTTAATGAGAGGATTGAAATTTTCGAACTCTTGGCTGATACCAATTTTGAGCTCAGTGTTATTTGGAGCTGAGGTTGCTGACATTGCTATAGTGGCGCTGCCGACTATAGACAGTATGGCCAGTAAGCTCAGAGTGAAAATCGCTTTCATGGAGACTCCTTTTTTGAAGTTTCAATATTCGGTTTTAAACTGGGATCCAAAGTTCGTGCAAAGCTCTTATTTTGCTCAACCAGCCAGCAGGAAGCCTGGTGATCAGAGCCCTTCAACTGAGGGCGTTCCTTTGAACAGATATCCATCATATAGGCACAACGAGGATGAAAGTGGCACCCGGACGGAGGATTGATAGGGCTAGGGACGTCACCGACCAGAGACCTTTTCATTTGTTTTTTGCCCTCCCCCACCTGAGGGATCGCACCTAAAAGAGCCTGGGTGTAAGGATGTTGAGGGTTGGCGAAAAGTTCGTCCCGAGTGGCGATCTCAACAATTTTTCCCAAATACATGACGGCCACACGATCACAGACGTGTTCGATCACTGAGAGATCATGAGAGATGAAAATATAAGTGAGTTTTAATTTTTCTTGAAGATCTTTCAGCAGGTTCAAGATTTGCGCTTGGATTGAAACATCGAGAGCACTCACGGGCTCGTCACAAATAATTAATTCAGGATTCAGAGCGATCGCGCGGGCAATGCAAATACGCTGACGTTGACCGCCTGAGAATTCGTGAGGATAGCGATTGATATGAGAGGCTTTGAGTCCCACCAGTTCTAAAAGTTCTTTGACTCGTATTTCCGCTTCTTTGGAATCCAAAGTTTTATGAATTTGAAAGGGTTGGCTGATGATTTGTCCAATCGTCATACGCGGATCCAGTGCCGCATAGGGATCTTGAAAAATCATTTGAATGTTTTTGCGTTTTTGGCGAAGCTCTTGGCCAGTCAGTCCCAAGAAGTCTTTCCCTTTAAAAGTCAGATCGCCGCCGGTAGGCTCATAAAGACGAATCAAGGTGCGGCCCAAAGTGGATTTTCCGCAACCACTTTCTCCCACTAATCCTAGAGTTTCCCCGCGTTTGACCGAGAGAGAGACATCATCAACAGCTTTGACTTGCCCTATTTCCCGCATCAGAAGACCCTTCTTGATAGGGAAGTACTTTTTAATATTGCGAGCTTCGAGAAGAACTTCTTGCAAGGTGATTCTCCTTAGAGCGGATTGAAACAAGCCACTTCATGGTCAGGTCCAATTTTGGTCATTGGTGGTTTATGAGTTAGACATTCAGATTTGGCTCGGGGGCAACGGTTTTGAAAAGGGCACCCCGCCGGTAAGTCCATTGGCGCAGGAACACTGCCTTCAATTGTCTTTAAGCGATTCGCGCGATGACCAAGGCGGGGACGGGATTCGATCAAAGCGGAGGTATAGGGATGACGGGGATTTAAAAAGAGTTCAAGAGTCGTGGCTTTCTCGCAGGCCTGTCCTCCATACATCACTAAAACACGATCTGAAACTTCAGAGATGACTCCCAAGTCATGAGTGATGAATTGTACGGTCATATGAAGTTTATCTTGCAAGCTTTGGAACAACTCTAGGATTTGCGCTTGGATTGTGACATCCAGAGCGGTGGTTGGCTCGTCAGCGATCAAGAAACTAGGGTTGCAAGAAAGAGCCATGGCAATCATGACTCTTTGGCGCATGCCCCCTGACAATTGATGAGGGTAGGTTGCATAACGATCCGCAGGTGAGGGAATTCCCACCAGGCTGAGCATTTCAATAGCGCGGTCTTTGGCATCTTTACTGGAAAGCTTCATGTGACGTTTGATTTGCTCATCCATCTGATAACCGATGGTTAGAACCGGATTCAAAGCAGTCATGGGCTCTTGGAAAATAATAGCCATTTCGCCGCCGCGGACTTCTTCCATTTCTTTTTCTGAGAGAGTCAGAAGATCGCGGCCTTTGAGTAGCACCTCACCGCCAGAGATTTTTCCTGGCGGTTCAATCAAACGCATGATTGAAAATGAAGTCACCGATTTGCCACATCCTGATTCGCCGACAATACCCAGGGTTTGGCCTTTATGAATATCATAGGAAACTTTATTTACGGCGCGAATCGGACCCAATTTTGATTTAAAAGTGGTTTCTAAATTCCGTACAGACAAAACAGGGTCAGGCAAGGCAAACACAAATGCAATCTCCTCTATGAATCAGCTGTGAATCAACCCGCGAAGGCCATTAGAATGAATATCTCAGGGCACGATGCAATGTAAAGTAAAGAGTTTTATTGCAGTGCTACAGGAGAGTTTTTCTCTCTAGATCTTCATAGACTTTTAAGAGGGCGGAAGAGGCCGCTCGTCCTAAAATTCCAGAAAGCTTGTCGGCAAGTTTTTGTTTTTTTGCGAAGCTGACTTTGATGATTTGATTGGTGTCAGATTGACTCAGTAAATAATCGTCACTGGTGCGAATTTCGTCCACTAAGCCCAAGTCAAGTGCATCTTGGCCATACCAATATTCACCCGTGGCCACTTTGCCGAGATTCACGCTGGGGCGATTTTTTTGAACGAAGCCTTGAAACAAGCGATGAGTCGCTTCAAGCTGCTCTTTAAACTTTTCTTCCCCTTTCTCTGTGATCTCACCCAACAGACTGACTGTTCGCTTGAACTCGCCAGCGGTGTATTCCTTATAGTCCACATCATATTTCTTGAGAACACGATGGAAATTTGGAACCTGAGCGACAACTCCAATCGAACCGATGATAGCAAAAGGAGAACAAAGAATTTTATTGGCCGTGCAAGACATCAAATAGCCACCGCTTGCAGCGACTTTGTCTACGCAGACGGTGAGAGGAATCCCTTTTTCGCGAAAGCGAAGCAATTGAGAAGCGGCCAAGCCGTAACCATGGACGACTCCGCCGGGGCTTTCCAGACGAATGACCACTTCATCCTGAGGGGTGGCCACATTCATAACGGCGGTGACTTCTTGGCGAAGATGTTCAACAGCAGATGCTTTGATGTCGCCGTCAAAGTCCATTACAAAGATTTTGCGTTGATGTTCTTTCTTTTTCTCTTTGAGATCTTTTTTCTCTTTTTTTGTTTCCTCTTTTCGCTCTTCTTTGTTGAGGGTGGCATTTTTGAGGATTTTGGCAAACATTTTGTATTTTTTGTGGAGAAGCTCGATCTCAATTTCAGCCTTGTCCTGGGCCTTGGCAGCCAACAAAGCAATTAAAAGCAAGACTGAGGCAATGGCCAGAACTATAACGACAGTTTGTGCAGTAAACAGCCCGAATTGTTGCAAAAAATCCATTCAACAGACTCCTTGATATTGTGGAAGTGCGAATATAGTCACGATGTGGGTTGTTATAATAGGACCTGTTTAGATGAAGGTCGAGTATATTTTCAGGTTTTTTCTTTGGTTATTCTAAACTTCAAAAAGCAGGGTAAACTGTCACTATGTTTTTACGATTTATTATTTTTTTTCTTATCAGTGTTTTTATAACCCCTCATTCTTTGGCGCAAAGCGAAGAGGAAAGGCGCAAAGGTTTTTATGAACACCAGAAGGAAAATAAAAAATTTGAGCAAGAACGCGAAGCCGGTCTGAAAGACTATCTGAAAGAACAGGCCGAGTGGGAAGAACAACGTAAAAAAGATACATTAGCTGATAAAAAAAATAAAAAGCAAGAGACTCCCGCAGAGAACAGTGCCGAGTACCGGGCGGACCGCAAAGGAAAATACGAAGATTACGAAGAGTACGAAAAAGCCCGTAAAGCCTATGTAAAAGAGAAAAAATCTCATGAGGCAAAAAATGCCAAAGAGCAAGCAAAGAGAGAAGAATGGGCACTTGAAGAGTATAATCTAGATAAAGAAAGACCTCGCTTTGATATTGCGAAAAGAAATCTTCTGGGTGGTAAATCGGGGGGAAGTCCTGGCGGAGGATCGTCAGGAGGTATAGGGGGGGGGGCGCCTAATTTTCCTGCGCCTCCGGCATTTGATGACTTTAGCGATGGCTATGTGCCGCCGCCCTTTCCGCCGCCGGAGTCTTTTGAGCCTTCACCGGAAAGCTTTCCGCCGCCGCCGCCAATTCCTTTTCCTGGCGAAGCAGGGCCGGGAGGAGACTTCGATGGGGGCTACTACCCACCCCCACCACCACCGCCATCTATGCCAATGCCTCCGGGAGGGGGATTCTAGGGAATTATTTCTGCACGAGAAGTTCATCTTCCTTCAGGCCACTTAATCTTTGCATGCCTTTAGTCAGGTATAAAAAGATCGCGACTAAAAAAAGAACTGAAGGCAAAACGATGATTCCCAGGGACCAAGTGGTCATGTGGGCGATTTGTTCATTCAGAATTGAAGCCTGAGCTTCGGCATCCAGACTTTCATTGATAGGTTCGAAGATCCGCAGAGCCAAAAAAAAGTTACAAATAGCGCTAAATAGAAGAGATAAGGAAATCCACAACGTGGCCTTCTTAAGAAGGTGATGAAATTCGGTTTCAGTATTTCTTTCCAATAAACGACTTTTGAGTTTTTCCACTTCAATCAATTGAGGGTTTAGAAAGAGAGTGGAAATAAAGGGATCTTTGGTGAATGCAGAGCCGAAAACGAAGCTGCCCATCAGTAATGGAAAAGCCGCCTCTTTCACTGCAAACCACATTCCATGGAGTTTTAGGAGAGCCAGAGTTCCGGTGATGCCGACGTTTAGAATCCCTAAGACGGAAATCGCATTGGTTTTTTTTCGCTTGATATGATCGTAAATTCCATAAGACAGCGGAAAGGACAAGGCGATGAGCAAAGCCCAAAAAGATCCAAGAACCTGACTGCCCTTATTGAGAATCAAAATAGGGATTATAATATTAAACAAAATATTTAGAAGTGAGTTTTCAGGTTTTTGCTGCTGCTTTTTTTCCATTGAGCCGTCCTTTAAAACATCCTTGAGTGTCGAAGATTAAAAAGCAAGGGAACCCCACGAATGGTGCGGCTGGTCGTAGGCTGTTATAGAGTGAGGAGGGATCTCTTTCACCTGAAGTTTCTCAGACTAAAAAAATAAGCCAAGGGGTCTGGGATTAAGTCCGAGATCGATTCTCGACAGAGAAAATCCTTGCTCGACTTTGAAAAAACTCATCAAATAATTAAGTCCTAATTTTTAAAGGAAAAGATAATAAAACCAGATAACAAGGCTAGATGACAAACCTGGATAACAGATCTCGATGATAAGCAGGAGACATTTTGAATCACAAACAACAGTGGAAAATACATAAGTTTGGTGGAACCAGCGTTCTGAATTCCGATCGTTATAAAAATGTTTTTTTGATCGTGAGCAGTCTGGTTCCTTCCAGTCGCAAAGCGGTGGTGGTTTCAGCCATGAAAGGCGTGACCGATGACCTCATTAAAACAGTCGAAATGGCTCAGCACCAACAGGAATCGTATAAAAATCTACTGGAGAGTATTTATCAGCGGCACTGTACTGAAATCAAGGCGCTTTTAGGAGCCCCTGCGCGAGACGCTTTGTTGGCCGTGATAGAAAGAGATTTTCATGAACTCAGAGAGATTCTTCGAGGAGTATGGCTAGTTAGAACCGCATCGAATCAGATTTACGATTTGGTTTCTGGCATGGGCGAAGTGTGGTCTGCGCAAATTTTAAATGCCTATTTTCAATTGCAGGGGGTTAAAACGGATTGGTTGGATGCCCGTAAGATTTTAGTGATTGAAAAAACAGAGCAGGCGGTCGTGATCAACTGGCGGGCTTCTCAAGAAAACCTCACACGTTGGCAAAAGGAACATGATTATGATCTGGTGACCATCACGGGTTTTGTGGCGGCTACTGTGGACGGGACGATCGCCACTTTGGGGCGCAACGGGAGTGATTATTCGGCTTCAGTTTTTGGTGCATTGTTTGATTGTGACGAGATTTTTATATGGACCGATGTGGATGGAATCCATTCGGCGGATCCACGGCAAATTCCAGAGGCCACCATTCTAAAAGAAATGTCGTATAATGAAGTCACTGAGCTGGCTTATTTTGGGGCTAAGGTTGTGCATCCGGCGACGATGGTGCCGGCCATTAAAAAGCAAATTCCTATTTGGATCAAAAACACTTTTAACCCTACTTGTCTGGGGACAAAAATTTTTCAAGACGCTGAATCTTCGGCGCCGGTAAAAGGTTTCTCGACGATTGATAAACTCAGCCTTTTGAATGTGGAAGGGACGGGGATGGTGGGAGTTCCTGGCGTCGCCGAAAGACTTTTTGGTTCGCTTCGTTCTTCAGGGATTAGCGTCGTTTTAATTTCTCAGGCGAGTTCAGAGCATTCTGTGTGTTTCGCTATTCCTGAAGAGCAAACAGAGAAAGCGCAGAAAGCCATCGAGTTGGCGTTTTTTGCGGAGATTCAACAGGGCCTCATTCAAAATGTGCAGGTGACAAGAAACGTGAGTATCATCGCCGCTGTTGGCGATAATATGGCCTGTTCACCGGGAACTGCCGGCCGGTTTTTCACGGCTTTAGGACGAAGTGGCGTGAACGTGCGCGCCATTGCTCAAGGGTCTTCGGAGCGAAATATTTCAGCGGTGATCGATACTAAAGAAGCGATTCGAGCACTGCGCACAGTGCACTCGGCTTTTATTGTTCCCCATCAGACTCTTTCGGTGGGATTGATTGGACCTGGTCTGATCGGTCGCACTTTTTTACGGCAGCTTAAAGAAAAACAACTGGATCTAAAAAAAGGCCGGGAAGTGGATGTCAAAATTAGAGCGATCGCGAATTCCAAAATGATGTATTTATCGGAAAAGGAAATTCCGTTGAATCAATGGGAAGAGTTGTTTGCAAAAAATGCTGTGCCCTTGGATTGGAATAAATTTACTGAGCATTTGAAGCCCTCGCATCTTCCTCATGCAGCGGTGATTGAAGCCACCGCCAGCTCTTCCTTAACACCGCTTTATAAGGAGTGGTTGGCGCAAGGGCTTCACATTATTTCACCTAACAAGAAAGCCAACACCGATTCCATGGATGAATATTTAAAAATCCGTGCCGCGGCCAAACGTTATAGCCGCCATTTTCTTTATTCGACCAATGTGGGGGCCGGTCTTCCCATTGTTCAGACGTTGCGGGATCTAATAGCGACCGGGGATGAGATTAAAATAGTTCAGGGCATTTTGAGTGGCACGCTTTCTTATATTTTTAATCAATACGATGGCACACAGCCTTTTTCGGAGATTGTTAAAAAAGCCAAAGAAATGGGTTTTACCGAGCCCGATCCTCGAGAGGATTTGTCAGGTCAAGATGTCGTGCGAAAGCTTGTGATTTTAGCGCGGGAAACGGGTATGAATCTCGAAGTCGACGATGTGGAAGTGCAAGGCTTGGTTCCCTCGGCTTTAACCGCCATCTCCGTCGATGAGTTTATGAGTCGCTTGGCCGAGATGGATGCTCCTATGAGTGAGAAGATGAAAAATGCGCAAGCGCAAAAACAAATTTTGCGTTTTGTGGCAACGCTTAGTCAAGATGGCAAAGCCCGCGTGGGACTTGAGGCTCTTCCGGCGCAGCATGTTTTTTCCAGAGTTAGTGGGACCGATAATATTGTCCTCTTTAAAACAAAACGTTACTTCGAGCAACCCCTGGTTATTCAAGGTCCGGGGGCCGGTCCAGAAGTCACAGCCGCAGGAGTTTTTGCGGATCTTCTGCGACTTTCTCAGTACCTCGGGGCTCTGCCGTGAGGACTCTTGCCATGAAGAAAGTTGTCATGAAGAAATCAGTGGCGCGGGCTTTTGCTCCCGCCACAGTGGCGAACGTCGCTGTGGGATTTGATATTTTAGGATTTGCTCTCAGTGGTCTTGGAGAAGTGGCGACTGTTCGCAAAATCAATTTGCCAGGACAGGTGAAGGTTCACCCAGTTGCGGGGTTTCCCATGTTACCTGTCAATCCCTTGAAAAACACTTGCAGCGCGGGCCTGCTTCAACTGCTGAAAGATAAGGATCTTCCTTTTGGTTTTGAGGTCTCGCTTAAAAAATCCATTCCCATCGGCTCCGGTCTTGGCGGTTCTTCGCTGTCAGCCTGTGCAAGTATTGTCGCCGCGAATGCACTTTTACAAAAGAAGTTGTCAAAAGCGGAAGTCTTGCATTACGCCCTCATCGGCGAAGCGGTTGCCAGCGGCGCCATTCACGCTGATAATGTCGGCCCTTGCCTGGAAGGGGGGCTTATTTTGGTTCGCCAGCATCCTGAGATCTCTTTAGTGAAAGTCAAAACTCCTTCTTCTTTACGATGTGTGGTGATTTTGCCGGAGCTTTCCATTAGTACCCAAGAAGCTCGAAGTCTTCTGACTCCGCAAGTGCCGCTCAAGGCGATGATTGAGCAAACCGCCAATCTGGCTGGTTTTCTTATTGGTTGCGTCGCTAAAGATTTTAAATTGATGGGTGAATCCTTGAGGGATGTCGTGATTGAACCGCAAAGAGCAAAATTGATTCCGAATTTTGCCGATTTGCAAGCGGCCGCATTGGATGCGGGAGCTTTGGGATGCTCGATCTCCGGCTCTGGTCCTGCGGTTTTTGCATTAGCGAAGAATCAAACTTCAGCTTTGAAAATTCGCAGAGCCTTGCTGGCAGTGTCGGCGAAAAAGAAATTGCAATTAAGAGGTTCATGGATCTCACCGATCGCAAGTCAAGGGGCGCACCTATTATGAAATGGGTTTCAACTCGTGGAGACAGCACTTTATTTTCTACTTCTGAAGCCTTGAAACAGGGACTGGCGCAGGATGGAGGCTTGTTGGTTCCACAAGTCGATCCTGAAATTAAATTTGATCCTAGTTGGGGAGAGCTTCCCTTTTCGCAGTTCGCGGAGAAAGTTTTAAGACCTTTTTTCGTAGGTGATATTTTGGAAGAATCCTTGCCGGCGATTTGTCAGGAGGCTTTTAATTTTCCTATCCCTCTTGAAGCCCTTTCGGAAGACACCAGTCTGTTGGAACTTTTTCATGGGCCCACCAGTGCTTTTAAGGATGTGGGGGCCCGCTTTTTAGCGTTGTGCCTGGCAAAGATTCCCGATGCCCGGGACAAAGTGGTGTTAGTCGCCACTTCGGGGGATACGGGTGGTGCTGTGGCCGCAGCGTTCTGTGAATGCAGTGATATACCTATTGCTGTTTTATATCCGAAAGGAAAAATCTCTCAGCGTCAGGAAAAGCAACTTACGGTGTGGGGCAAACAAGTGCAAGCTTTTGCCGTGCGTGGCAGTTTTGATGATTGCCAGAGAATTGTTAAAGAAGCTTTTTTATCGAAGGCCTGGCAAAAACGTTTCCAAATGATCAGTGCCAATAGCATCAATATCGGTCGTTTGTTGCCGCAGATGGTGTACTTTGCCTTTGCCAGTTTGAAGTGTCAGTTGAAATCTCAGCTCAAAAACCACAGCAAGCCGACGATCATTGTCCCTTCTGGAAATCTTGGTAATGGGGTCGGCGCATTGTGGGCGCTGCGTTTGGGATTTCCTATCCAGCAGGTGATCTTTGCACATAATGCCAATCAAGCGGTTCCTCAATATTTTGCGGAAGGGGCGTGGTCTCCTCAGTCGACGATTGCAACGCTTGCCAACGCCATGGATGTCGGGAACCCTTCTAACTTTGAACGCCTTCGCTATTTTTACCCGAACTTGAACGCACTAAGGAAAGTGGCTTCCGCGCACTCAGTAAGCGATGCTCAGATTCGTCAAACCATCCAAGAGCAAGCTTCCAAGGGATGGATTCTTTGCCCTCATACGGCAACAGCCGTTTACGTCCGCGAGCTGTACAAAGAACGCTCTTGCATCGTCGTGGCCACTGCCCATCCCGCTAAGTTTGAAACAATTATTGAACCCTTGATTGGGAAGACCATTTCGATTCCACAAAATTTAAATTTGTTATTGTCCAAGCCATCCGTATTTAAAGAAATCAGTCCAGATTTAGCGAGCCTCCATATTATTATTTGAAGATAAAGTGTGATAAGCAATTTTATGTTATGGAGTGCAAAATCGTTGAAAAGCCCGTCGAGGAAGTTATTAGTGGACGGGCTTCTTTTTATAAGGCAATTCCTCTTCCTTGGGTTGATTCCAGACTTGAAAATAAATCATCGTCCAAAATAAGACCCCGGAGGTCAGGACGGGGATCAAAAAGGCCGCATGACCAAAACTTGAAAAGGCAAAGCCTCCAATGACGGAACCAAAGCCAAAGAAAAAAATAATTCCGATCCTCATCAGGGTGGCTTTTTTCTCGTTGCCAATATGATCGGCCAACTTGCGCTGATTCAAGAGGCGGACAAGACCTATTCCCAGGTCTGTGGTTATTCCAGTCAGATGCGAGGTGCGAATAACGGATTTGGAAACTGTTGTAATGGTACCATTCTGAATCCCACATATAAAACAAAGTAAAATCAATAAAGTGTAGTTCTCTGAGGTCGTCAAAGATTCGCCAAATTGGCCTAAGCGGCCAAGAACTCCAGCGATGGTCACAAATAGAGTCAGGAAAAAAATGACTCCGAAGGTCAGATAGTATCGGGGCTTTTTATGGAGTTTAAGGCGAAGGTCTACCAACTGTCCACTGACCATTGCGCCGAGAAGAAAAAATAACGGAACCACTAGCATCCCTAAAGCATGCCGAGGCTGGCCCTGGCTTACGTCGTACCCGAAAAAAGTGGCAAAGCCTGTCACATGTGAAACGAAGCGCTGGCAGGCCATAAAACCACCAATATTCAACACACCGGCTTGAAAGGCCATAACCATCCAGATAGAGATATTACTTTTTGTATAGTGAGAGATAGATTCGTTACCGTAGAGCATATCCAGATCCCTTAATAACTCCAAAGAGAGCCATGGCTTTGGTTTAATTGAATCTTAACTTAACCCCGGCATTGAAGGCAACGGCTTGAGTTTGCACCTAGACTCATCTTAAGCTTAAGTTTAAACCTAAGATGAGGGCTAAGTTTTGCAATCCAGAGTTCAAGCTAAGAGTTCAAATTAAGAGTTTCCATTAAGATTTTCAATTCTCGTTTTCGTCAGTTCCAGTTCTTTTAGAAGTTCCAACTTCTTTTTTTGACTGTTAAACCATCGTTCTGTGGCTCCTACCAAATCTGGCGAATTTTTAATGCCTCTTTTGTATTCACTCACGGTCATTTCAAAATATTTTTTAGAGGTGACCAGTTTCGCTTCGTTGATCTCATAAAGATCACTCAACTCCTGGAGTTTTTCTTTTAAGGAATTGAAACTACTCTGGGAGCTAAGAACCGCTTGAGTTGCCCTGGATTTCTTAGCTAAGGTCTCATATTTTCCAGCAGTGTTTTTGTGAATCGTGCTAAAACCGGAAAATAAAGGAATACTTACCTGGATTCCATATTTTGATTCATTCATTTTTACTGGGGAAGTTTCAGAGGGGGTCAATCGGCCAAAGCTATAGACGAAATCCACCGAGGGCATGAAGTCGGCTCTTAACTCTTTTTGCTCCAAATGAGAAAGTATTAGCACAAGTTGCGCTCTTTGCACTTCAATATTATTTTGTTCATTAAAAGACTTTACGTATCTTAATTTTTCAATACTGTCAAAAGTCATTTTATCAAGTTCAGTATCAGGAATATCTTGGCCAAATAATTCAAAGAGCTTTGCATGAGATTCCCTGTGTAATTGATCAATTTGCTTTTGCTGGATTTCAATTTCTTTTTCCCGCAAATCAAGTTCGAGATTATCCACAGAGCTTGTGAGCCCAGAACTTACTTTTTTGGCCGCCATCATTTTTTGGTCTTTGGTGATCCGGGCTTCATCATTGAGAATCGTCTGTAGTTTGTGGAGATAAATCATATTGCCCATGGTCTCAGCCAGCGCCAAGCGAATTTCTAGACGAGAATTTTCATACTCAAGTTTTTTGAGTTGAACTTCGATCTCCTTTTGGTCCGAAATAGCAATGTCTTTAAGCCCGTTAAACAAATTGAGACGGCCTTCTAGGTATCCAAAATAACCCTGATTGCTTTCTTCCGGGTTGTCCATGCGGTTTTGACCCCATCCCGCAACCGCACTAAGGCTCGGATAGAGGGGAGAGTAAGAGGATTGTAAAAGACTTTCTTTTGATTGGAGCTCTTTTTTTAAGGCGGACAGAGTTTGATTCTGCTCGTTCAGTTGCTGCTCAAGAGAAAAAAATCCCTCAATGGCGTGAGCCTCCATGCTCAAAGCGAAAATTAAAGAAAAGCTCGCGGGCCAGCTTACGGGCCAACTTACTGGCCGACTTACAGACCAGCTCATCAAAGAAAGTCTTTTTTTCATAGTCAAATCTCCGCAACTGAAACTATTTTTCCACTTGGAATTTGAAGGAGTCCTTTTTGCCGTTGGTTTCGGTGTTCACGTTGACCTCAACTCGATAGGCATTTTTAAAGTCCACTTGGGTTGTCAGTGCCCCCTCTTTTAATTCCACTTTTAGATTTTCACTTTTGCCTCTCGGGGCTTTCGCCGTCGCTTTTACTTTGATTTGAGAAGGTTCAAGATCTTTTCCCTCATGGGAGAGGGGATAGAGCTTCACTTGATTGGAAGTGACAATATATTCCAGGTTGATCTCTTTTCCCGCCAGCACGCTGCCCCCGTGAAGCGCTTTCAGTGCCCCAGGCGCGACGTCATGACCTTCATGCGCAAGAGCTGGTTGTAGAAATAAAATCGCAGACATTGAGAGTAATATTTTTTTCATAGGATCCTCTTTTTTAAGTTTTATCCCTGCTTAGTGGGGAGTGGGTTTTAGTTCAGTTTCTATTGTTTTAATATTTTTTTCGGCGGATTTTTTACCAAACCGATAAAACACAGTCGGGGTAACAAACATATCCAAAAGTGTGGAGCTAATCAATCCTCCGACGATGACGACAGCGACTGGATGCAGAATCTCTTTTCCGGCATCTCCTTTAGCTAAGACGAGGGGTAACAGCCCTAAGATGGCCGTGAGGGTAGTCATCAGGACAGGAACAAGTCTTTCTAAGGAGCCGCGGATAACCATGTCTTTGGTGAACACCTCGCCCTCATGTTTCATTAAATGCAAGTAATGCGAAATCATCATGATTCCATTTCGGCTCGCGATACCGCAAAGAGTGACGAATGCGACCATAGTGGCAATAGAGAAAGAGCGATTTGAAAGATAAATGGCGAGAAGGCTGCCAATAAGGGCCATGGGAATATTAAGCATAATTTGCACGGCGATGAAAAAACTTTTGAAATGGAAGAACAGGACAATGAAGACTCCTAACAAGGAGATGATTCCTAAAAATAAAATCAGACGACTGGCCAAACGTTGGCTTTCGAACTGACCGCCATATTCAATAAAATACCCTTCTGGCAGCGAAACTTTTTGTTTGATTCGTTGTTGGATCTCCAGCACTAAGCTGTCTAAATCGCGGCCTGAAGAGTTCGCGGAAACGAAGATCCGGCGTTGCGCATTTTCCCGATTGATTTGGTTAGGACCCTGGGATTCATAAACATCCGCGACTTTTTCTAGAGTGACTTTGGTTCCGTCCGGCATGATTTTTAGTGCTGTTTTTTTCATGACTTCAAGGTTTGCTCGAGAGTGATCATCGAAACGCATGTAAACATTGAAGGTTTTTTGTTGATCCAGAATTTCACTGATGACTTCACCTTTAAGAGCTTTCTCCAAAGTTTCAGAGATCTCGCCCAGGATCATTCCATATTTTGCGGCTTCGGTGCGTAAGAGTTGTATTTTCACTTGCGGGATTAAGACCTGTTGCTCTACCTGTAGATCCACCAGGCCCGGGATCCCTTCCAAGGCTTTGAAGGCATCTGAGGCCTTGGTTCTAAGGATGCTGAGGTCATGGCCAAAAATCTTAATCGCCACCTGCGCTCGCACTCCCGAAAGAAGGTGGTCCACACGATGGGAAATGGGCTGTCCTATATTTACGAAGATATCTGGAATCTGTTTCAATTTGTCGCGCATCTCGTTTAGCACGGTTTCGCGAGATCGTCCTTTATCTTTGAAGTCGACATCAATTTCTGAAGAATGAACTCCTTCGGCATGTTCATCCAATTCCGCTCGACCTGTTCTGCGCGCAAGTGATTTTATTTCTGGAATCGACAAGAGTGCCCGCTCGACTTGGGTGCCAAGATGATTTGATTCCTCTAAAGAAATCCCTGGTTGAGCCAGTACACTCACCGTGGCCGTGCCTTCATTGAATTTGGGCAAGAAGTCTTTCCCCATCAGCGGAATCAGCAGTAAAGAGGCTAAGAACAAAGCCAATGTGGCGCCTATGATTATTTGGGGATGATCCAGGGCTTTTGTAAGGATCTGGCGATCCCACTGTTTAAGTTTTTTAACGAGCTTGCTGTCTCCGTGCTCTCGGAGTGCGTCTTTTGAAAGCAGCAGAGAGCACAGGGCCGGAGTCACCGTTAACGAGACAAAGAGTGAAGATATTAAAGAAATGATATACGCCAATCCCAAGGGTCTAAAGAGGCGGCCTTCAATTCCACTCATGGAGAACAAGGGAAGAAAAACCAAGACGACGATGACTGTTGCAAAGACGATGGAATTCCGTACCTCAGAGGAGGCGTTGTAAACGACTTGTAAAGTGGGCAGGGGGGCTGGTAACTGTCTATTCTCACGCAGCCTACGAAAGACATTTTCAACGTCCACAATAGCATCGTCCACGAGCTCACCAATGGCGATCGCCAATCCGCCTAAAGTCATGGTGTTAACGGAAAGTCCAAAAAAATGAAACACAATGGCTGTGATTAGAAAAGAAAGGGGAATGGCAGTGAGAGTGATAAGAGTTGTTTTGAAATTCATCAAAAAGAAAAGCAGCACAATAAAGACCAGGATGCTCCCGTCTCGCAGAGCTTCTTTGACGTTGTCAGTGGCGGCTTCGATAAAATGAGCTTGTTTGAAAAGCTCTTTGGTTAACTGAACTCCTGGGGGAAGGGAGCTTTCCAGATCTTTGAGAGCGACATCAATGGTTTTGGTTAATTCAATGGTATTGGTGCCAGGGTGTTTTTGAACGCTAAGGATCACCGCAGGTCTGCCGTTGACGCTGCCATCTCCTCGTTTGCTTTGCGCGCCGATTTTAACTTCAGCGATGTCTTTGACGAAAACAGGTTTGCCTAAATGAAGTCCGACCACGGTATTTTGGATATCTTCTTCGGAGCGAACCACTCCAATGTTACGAATTAAAAATTCTTTTTTGTCGATATCAATATAGCCCCCCGTTGTATTGAGGCTGATGTTGGACAAGGCGTGTTCGATGTCGGCGAGTGGAATTTGCGATTTTTGAATTTTCTCTGCGGAGAGAAGAATTTGATATTGTTTGACCCCGCCGCCGATGGCGATTACTTGAGCAACGCCGGGAATGGCCAATAAGCGGGGACGGAGGGTCCAATCCGCATAGGTGCGGAGATCCAAGGGATTTACTTTGGTATCGGGAGAAGTCTCCGCTATGGAAAGACCAATCAGTTGAATTTCCCCCATAATGGAAGAGATAGGTCCCATGATCGGCGTCGCTCCTCGTGGAAGTTTCTCTTTGGCTAACTGAAGTTTTTCAGAGACCAGTTGGCGATTTCTGTAAATATCCGTATCCCAATTAAACTCCACATAAATCACCGAGAGCCCAATGCCCGAGGTTGAGCGCACTCGCTCCACCCCTGGAAGACCGTTAAGAACGGTTTCCAAGGGCAGGGTGACTAAAGTCTCCACTTCTTCCGGCGCCATCCCCGGGGCTTCAGTCATGATATTCACAGTGGGACGATTGAGATCCGGAAAGACATCCACAGGCATGCGACTCAAGGTAAAAAGACCGTAAGCAGTGAGGACAGCAGCAAGAACCAGGATCCATAATCTATGGGTCAGCGAAAAGCGAATAACACGATCTAACATGAGTCGGCTCCAGATTGAAGGTGAGTGAAAGTCAGTGGTGGCTGCCGGGGCTCTCGCTTGTATTCTGTAATTTCAAAGGCAATGGATAAGTGACGTCGTTGCCTTTTTGCTTATTGTGCTGACTGGTAACGATCAGCTTTCCATTTTTGGTTAAGTCCGCGTCTTTGGGGAAGATGCATTCAAAGAAGCTTTTGTCTTGGGTCTTTTGGGGCTCACAAGCGGACTTTAACGTCTTTTTTCCTTTGTAAATGATTTCAACACTGGAGTCGTTGAGTCCTTGAGTTTGCCAAGAAATATCGAGAAAAAAAACTTTTAATTTATGGGTTCCATCTGGGACGAGTTCGGTGTGGTAAGCGCCCGGCATTTGTATAAAGCCCCCGTTGGGGCCTAGTTTATCTTCGCCATGAGCAAAGGCATTTAAAGAGAAGAGTATTGTCACTGCGCAAATGAGATGTTTCATATAATAAATCCTCGAAATATTAAGAAGTAATGATCCTTTCATACTACGAGACAAGGAGGCAATTTGTGACAAAAAAACTGAAAATCTTTTTGCGTTTTGGATGATGTTATAACCCTATGATATGATTGATCATTCGGGCGGACACTTTAAGCTTGAATATTAACTTAACAGAGCGGTGAACTTCAGTTAAACCTTTTGGGCATGAGTCTAAAAATCTCCAGAATTCTTCACGCCGGGTATGTGTTCGAGTGTGACGAAACTCAAATTGCGTTTGATCCTATTTTTGAAAATCCATTCAGTCGCAACTGTTATGCTTTCCCCAGTGTTCGGTTTGATCATGAGCAAATAACAAAAGTTAAATTTGCGGCCGTTTTTATTTCTCATTTTCATGACGATCACTGTTCTTTGGAAAGTTTGGTTCTCTTAGACCGAAAAACACCGATTTATATCTATTGTATTTTTGAGGAACTCTTTTCTTTAATCAGAGCATTGGGCTTTACGCATGTATATTCATTGGAGATGAACGTTCCGGTTGTCATAGGTTCCCTTGAAATCATTCCTTGGAGAGCTTTGGATGCGGACGTAGATTCTATTTTTCAAATCAAAGCCGCTGGTTTGAATGTTCTGAATGTCGTTGATTCGTGGATCGATTTTGCAACACTGAGTGAACTTGCGCGAAGCGCGCCCTGGGACATGGTTTTGTGGCCGTTCCAAACTATGCGGGAAATTGAAGTTTTGGCTCCTTCTCGAGCCACTGTGGCCACAGGTGAGTTGCCGACGGAATGGATAGAGCAACTCAAAATATTGAATCCTAAATATGTGGTACCGAGTTCCTGTCAATTCATTCAAGAAAGCTGGTCTTGGTACAATCACGCGTTTTTTCCGATTTCTTATCGGCAGTTTCAGAAAGAAATCGAAGACGCATTGCCTGATTCACAGGTGGTTAGGATGAATCCGTCTGTCGCCGTGGTTCTGGATAAGCACATGCTTGCG
>DATBTE010000408.1:0-2569 GCA_036559425.1 Pseudobdellovibrionaceae bacterium
AACAACCAGATTAGCCATGTAATCTTCAACCTGCCCCACCAAAAAGATGACCCGTTCCTTTAATAATCTTGAATAAATATCGAAAGAACGCTCACCTCGAGCCGTCTGCTCAATAACGATAGGTACCAAACCACCTGCTGCTTCTGGAGCCATCATTTGATTTCTTATATATTGGTTATACATTCAAACCCCTTACCGTTGCTTGGCCATCACATCGTTAAAATTTACAGTTTCATCAGACACTTTTGCTCTCGCTACCAACCATTCGATTGTCTGATCTTCCAAAACCATCTGTTGCACGTCATTCAAGCGACTTTCATCTGAGTAGTACCAATTCACAACGTCTTCAGGACGCTCATAACTTTTCGCCATATCTTCAATAGTAGAGCGTACTTTATTACTGTCAATTTTAATCTCATTTTTATGAATGATTTCACCCAAAATCAAACCCAAGGCCACTCGGCGCTTAGCCTGCTCTTCAAAGGCATCTCTTGGCAGTTTTAGATCTTCCAGTTTCATTTTCTGCCTTTTAGCAGTTTCGATGTACGGTTTCATCATACTTTCGATTTCCTGGTCGACCAGTGTATTTGGAACAGTGATCTGGATTTTTTCATATAAAGCGTCCATCACTGCGTTTTTAAGCTTACCGCGCAATGCCTGCTCAAGCTCTCTTTCCATATTATTTTTAATATCTGCACGGAAAGAATCCACGCTTCCATCTTCAACACCATACGCATTAATAAAAGCTTCATCAATTTCAGGCAGCACAGGCTCTTCAACACTAGTAACTTCAACTTCAAATACAGCGGCTTTACCAGCCAACTTTTCATTGCCATATTCTTCTGGAAAAGACACTTCAAAGGTTTTATTGTCGCCAGCTTTCAAACCGATCAGATTTTCTTCAAAACCCGGAATCATTTGTTTCGCGCCAATTTCAACCTGATAATTCTCTACTTTTCCGTCCGTAAAGTTCTCGCCTTCGGACGTTCCTGAAAAGCTAATCGTCACGCGATCATTTTCCCGGGACTCACGTTCAACAACGTTCCAGGTTTTCTTTTGAGCCCTTAGTTTTTCAATCATGCCGTCAACATCAGCATCTTGAACGGTAGCAATAGGCCGCGACACCTCAATTTCCTCAACACCTTCCAGCGATATTTCAGGATAGACCTCAAACTCAGCGGTATATTTAAAGCCTTCGGCTTCATCTGACGGGTGAATATGCGGATGACCGGCAGGCCTTAAATTCTGATCTTGCAACGCATCGTAATAGGTAGACTGAATCAGATCACCGGCAATTTCGCCGCGCACTCTGTCTCCATACATTTTTTCAACTACATGCTGAGGCACTTTACCTGGACGAAAACCATCGATTTTTACTGAGCGCGCTAACGACTTTAAACGTGCCGCCATTTTTTCCTGAACGACCTCTTCAGGCACACTAACAGTCATTTTTCTGCTTAATTCTGATGTCTTTTCGACAGAAACTTGCATTTCTTTACCTCAACTAAATTTAAATAAGAATTTGATAGAATACCGGTAAACGGCTCAAAAGAACTGAAGAGTTAACGATGGCTCACTAACTCTTAATTATGAATTGGGTGGTGCGAATGGAGAGACTCGAACTCTCACAGGATAACCTACTGGAACCTAAATCCAGCGCGTCTACCAATTCCGCCACATTCGCACTTTAAATGAACTCGTAATTATATCCATAATTATACGACCATCACAAGCTATAAATTTAAAAATCATATGCCTGTAGTTGTTCATTGTTTAAGAAAATGCTTTGTCATTCACGCTTCTATCCTAAAACCACAATCCAAACTTTGCATACCATCTTTATCAATGTAGTATTAGTTCGACGCCAATTCAATGTATAAGGGCATGAAATGAACATCACACCAACTGCCAGCGCAGTTAACCTAATCAATACCGCTCAACATAAATCAGCGGATGCCGCTCAAGTAATCGCTAGGCTGCCCATCCAAAAAGATGAAGTCGGCAGTTCAGAGTTCAAATCCAGTGACATCATCAAACCAGTACTTAGCCTAAAAGAAGCCGAACTTGAAACCTCTGCCGCTGTTAAATTACTTGAAGCTGATAAAGAAACAATTGGATCTTTGCTGAACACCAAAGCCTAGACTAACCACTTACCCACACATCAAAGCCCAAGAGCCTGATTTCATCGGCAAATTCATTCAGCACCTCCACCGGCAACCTCTCTAGCCGGCCGGATTCCGGCTGAAGAGAAGGTCTCGCAATCGTATACAGCATCACGCCTTTCAACGCACAGCCTTTTGTTTTAATACTCCTCAACAAATCCAAATAGGCGTTTTTTTCTTTTTGAGACGAGCCTTGTTTATCATAATCCACTAAACAGGTTTGCAGTTTTGTCGGACAAAGCTTGGCACAAAGCAACAGGTTCTCTACACTCGCCTGGCAACTCTGCCCTGCATTATTCATTAAAGCTCTTCCTTCTTCCGTAGCGCTATCCAACTTAAACCATACTTCTCCGCCATATTCCTTTAATTTTTTCAGGCCATTCTGAACGCCAACCCGATGCACCAAA
>DATBTE010000409.1:0-27330 GCA_036559425.1 Pseudobdellovibrionaceae bacterium
TTGACGATAAATTACACGGTAAACGATGCATAGTTCACTCTAGAAAAGGAGTTGGGTCCCTAACCAAACAAATCTTCCAGGAGTTAAATAACCCTTAATATCTTCATAAAAGATATTGCCAAGATTATTGATACGCAGAAAGTAATGCCCATAGACCCCTGACTTATAGTTTAAAGCCACGTTCCACAGAGTGGCCTCTTTCAAAACCACCCGACTAGCAATATCCACATCCTCGCGGCTTCCGACATAGATAAACTGATTCATAAAATGCAAGGGCTCAAAGATTTGATAACCGAGACTCCAAGCTCCTTGAATCACCGGGCGGCGGAGCAAATAAAGTCCACTGTCCTCATCTTTCGCGTAAATCTGGGCAATGGAAAATTGAGTGTCCCAGGTAACTCCCTCATATTGGTGCTTGATCTCGACGCCCTGGGTTTTAACTCTCTTAAGATTTTTATATTTTTCAGTAATAAAATCATAGTCGATCAAATCGGAGAAATGGTTATCAAAAACAGAAAGTTTGAACTCCTGAGTAAGCCCCCACCTTTGAATCATTCCGACTTCATAAGCCTGGCTATGTTCGGCGCGAAGCAGAGGATCCCCATATCTAGAGTAAAGCTGATACAAAACCGGCCGCTTTAACCCGCTGCTCAAGAGGCCATACACGCTGCGCTGAGACTCCACCCAGTGCCACTGATAAGCCAGTTGATAGACGGTGAGGCAAGCTTTCGATTCCCGGCAGTTCTCGCGCAAACCCCAGGAAATATCTGAACTCTTAAAATTCCAGTCATTGACTAGGTAAACACTTTCATCATTTGTTTTAGGATTAAAAGCGAAAGTTTGCGGATTTACGAAAGCTGAATTGGTAGAGGAGAAGAAGTCTCCCTGCTCCTCATTGTATTCAAAGCCCACCTGCCACAAACTTTTCAGCCAACGAATGTTATTGCGATTTAAAATTGAAATGCGCTGGCCATAAGAGGTATCCATATACTCGTCAGGGTTATAGATATCAGCGGGATTTTTATTTTCACGCTTCGTTTCTTGGCTCGTCAGCAGAAAACTGCTGCCTACCCTCTCACTCCAAAGAGTTTTATAACGTATTTTCCATTGCTTCGTGCGAGCTTCTGAATGAGCGTTGATATCTTCCTGCGGGGGAGCATCATCATTCAAGCTGTCTTGCAGACCATTCACCATGATTTGCAATTGATCCTGAGCTGAAAAATCCATGCTGGCGATCAAACTGAGTGAATCCTTCTGACGACCATCGCTTTCGAGCTTTCCTTCAGTCCCCCTGGCCACGCTGGCATTATAAGCCGACACCCCCTCGGTGCTAAAAGCTGAACCGCCAAGGGCCAGTTGCCATTTTTCACCGCGAAAACGAAATTCACCAAGGCCGCGAGAGGTCTTCAAACTTCCCCCCGCCAGTTCTATGCTGGAATCCACATCGGAATCGTTCTCAATAAGCACCACTCCACCCATGGCTTGCGTGCCATAAAGCAAGCTTTGCGGTCCTTTTAAAACACGAATGCGATTGGAAAATTCTGAGCCCAGACCAAAGGGATCCGTGGCACCGCTGGGCCCGGTGAAATTATCAGAACGAAAATCATTCCACAAAACCAGCGTTTGATCTCCATTCGCCCCGCGCAGAAATAAACTTCCCGTATAGGTGGTCACCTCTGAACCCAGGACCACAAGGCCTGGCAAGGACTTGAGAGAATCAGAGGGGCTGACTTCCCGATGTTCTTGCAAGATATCGCTGGCGATTTCTTCACTGGAGGGAGAAGTCTGCAAAAAAGAATTTTGTCCATTCTGAATTTGCACACCCATCCCCAAAGCAAAGAAGGGGATGAGGCTCTTTTTCACACTGAAATATTTGCGAATTCTTAAGAAAGTCATGGGCTCTTTGTTATCCACTAGGATGTCGTCAATTTTTCACGGGATCATAACTCTGGTTTCTTTGCCAAACAAGCAAAGATCACTAATTTTAAAGTCACTTTGAAAAGACGCACATAACCAACAACCAGGAGAAATTATGAGACATCAAAGAAGCAGTAGATCTGAAAAAAGTGAACAGGGAAAAGGAAAGCATCAAGATCGCTCTCAGGACCGAATGCAGGGCCAGCAAAGAGAAGACGAATCCTTAAGCCGCTGGCAAGACCGTGATGAAGATAAAGATTATCAAGATCAAGGCTATCGCGCAGAGGATTACTCTAGATTTTCAAGATCTGACCGTAATATGAATATGGAAACCAATCAACGTCCCGGCTGGGGCCGCGAATTTTCAGGAGAAGAAACTTCTTACGGCGGCGGACGCGGATATTATGATGAAGGATCCTATGGTTCCCAACAAGGCGTGAGCTCACAGCGTGGCAGCCGCAGTGAAGCCCAAGGACGTTATGCGGGTCGTGGTCCAAAAGGCTATACTCGTTCTGACGAGCGCATCAAAGAAGAGATTTCTGAAGCTTTAACTCGTGACCATGAGGTCGATGCAAGTGATATCGAGATTGAAGTGAAAGATGGAGAAGTGACTTTGACTGGATTCGTGCCAGAAAGAAAAATGAAACACTCCGCTGAAGATCTCATCGAAAAGTGCATGGGCGTAAAGGACATAACTAATAATTTACGAATTCAAAAAGAAGAAGGCCGTGGCGAGGCTGAAAGTGAGCGCGGCGAGAAAAGAGGCGCCGGATCCCAAGCCAGTAAAAAAAGCGGCAGCACAAGCACGTCAAGCTTAAGTCATTAATAAAGTTTTTTAATTTAAATGCGGGAAGGATTGCAGCCAGGGTTTCTAGAACTCAACTTGAAACACCTGGCTTAGTAAAAGAAGTCTCTCATTTTTAAAAGCGCCCCTTTTTTAGAAAGGAGCTCAATAAAAAATTCTATTTAGTTTTGATAGTTCCAGTAGCAATTTAAAGGAGTTCCTACGGGACGTTTAACTGCAAAACGCATTGAATGTCCTTTTACTTCGGCAGAAAGGGAAGAACCAGTAAGTGTTGGCAACGATTGTGCTGTAAAGTCAGAAGCACCATCATTTCTAACTTCACCTTTGATGTCGAGTTTGAAATTACTTGCAAGTGTACTCGCTGAATAAAGATCATGCTGTTTAAATTCAACATAAGCATCACGAGTTCCATCTTCATTTACTTCGTGAGCAATATGGAGGGAGCATTGTTTTTCATTTAATGGGTTTGTGTAATATTGATCCTCATTGCCGCCAAAATCCATATATTTTGTCCAGCGAGCATGAACTGTTGAGGATGTAACTAATAAAACAATAATAGCGCTAAATTTCTTCATATTCCTTGATACCGTTCCAAATCCCGTGGGATTAATTTCCCAATTTGCAGGGGTCCGGTTCCTTATGACTCATTCATTATGCGACAACTATGCCAAGACACTAAAATGGATTTAGTCGTGAAGAGGCGTTGTGAAAGAGGCCTTGTGAAATACCCAAAATGGTCGCCGCGCGAACTCAAAAACGTCACTTTGAATCCCCTCGTCCACTCCATCTGGTCTATATCACCGAACACCCTCTTCGAAGGGCTGGCATCCCACTTGCTGTAGTATCTAAGCACCCCCCCCGGCGACTAGGCACTCCCCCCCACCTGGTCGCCTTTTTTTTGCTTCTGGCATTTTCTCGACTGATTCTCGACTCTGCCAGAAACGAAAAATCTTCTATAATATTCCCATGTGTAAAATCTTCTTTCTTTATATCCTGTTCACTCTCTCATTTCGGGCCCAGGCACTTCAGGTGATGATCGATCCTGGTCACGGGGGCCTTGACTCTGGAACTTCTCACCTAGGAGTCCAAGAGAAAGATCTGGTACTCAAAGTTTCCAGTTATTTAAAGACCTTGCTTGAAGAAAATCCGCAATTCAATGTCGAGATGACTCGCGAAACGGATCAACAATTAAGCCTGCGGACTCGCGTTAAAAAAGCTGAAAAAGCCCAGTCTGATTTATTCATCAGTCTGCACGCGAACTCTAATCCTGATATGAGAATCAAAGGGACCGAACTCTATTTTCAAAACTCCCTGCCGCCGGATGAAGAGAGCCTGATCCTCGCCGAACAGGAAAACCAGGCAGAGACGACGGCGGCGGAGGCCAAGACCGCCCTCCAAGACTCGCCCTCAAAAAAGGGCGATATCAGAGCGATTATAGAAGACTTGCACCGTCAATACCGCGCCAAAAGCAGTCTTAAAATAACCCAGATTTTGGCCGCTGACTGGTCTCACTCCGCCATTAAACAAGCCCCTTTCTATGTTGTTTCGAAAACCTCGATGCCCTCCGTTTTAATTGAAGTGGGATTTCTCACTCACCCTGAAGAGGCAAAAAAACTCAACACTCCTAAATATCAGCAGGAAATTGCTCAGAAAATCTACAAAGCTGTCCTCCAATACAAAGAAATGATGGACAAAATTGAGGGCCAAGCACTAGAGTGAACCCTTTCTCACAAAGGATGTTTCATGCGTGCTCACGGGCGTCTTCCCCATCATTTAAGATCAGTTAAAATCACTCCTCATGTTTCGGAATATGCGGAAGGTTCAGCTCTGGTGGAGTTCGGCAGAACTCGCGTACTCTGTACGGCAAGTTATGAATCCAAAGCTCCCCAATGGCTCATGGGCTCTGGCGAAGGCTGGGTGACGGCAGAATATGGCATGCTCCCCCGCTCCACTCACCAACGCATGAAGCGCGACAAGACGGCCAGCGGCGGTCGCACCCAAGAAATTTCTCGTCTGATTGGCCGCTCTTTGCGCGCGGCTGTGGACCTCAAAGGCTTGGGCGAAAAACAAATTATGATCGACTGCGATGTGATCAATGCCGATGGCGGCACCCGGACCGCGGCGATCACTGGGGGCTTCGTGGCCTTAGCCTTGGCCCTTAAAAAACTTCATGGACTCAGCGAAATCAAAAGCATTCCTTTAATCAGTTATGTGTCCGCCGTCAGCGTCGGTATTCAAGGTTCCACTATTCTGTTGGATCTTGATTACGATGAAGACTCCTCTATTGGCACGGATATGAATTTTGTAATGACTGACAAAGGTCATTTTGTGGAAGTTCAAGGGACCGCGGAAGACGTCCCCTTTACTCGCGAGCAATTGAACGCAATGATGGACGTGGCCCAACAAGGGTGTTTTGAACTTTTCAAAGTTCAAGAAGAAATCGTCGGACCTATTTTTAAACGCACTCAGATCAGTGGACTGTAACCCAGGAATAAAATATGGAACTTTGGCTCGCCACCGGAAATAAAGGAAAAGTGAATGAGTACAAGCTCGGCTTAAAAGAGCTTGTGGATCTCAAGGT
Source organism: Pseudobdellovibrionaceae bacterium (assembly GCA_036559425.1). Classification (GTDB taxonomy): domain Bacteria; phylum Bdellovibrionota; class Bdellovibrionia; order Bdellovibrionales; family Bdellovibrionaceae; genus JACMRP01. The sequence goes on from DATBTE010000409.1 coordinate 5,304, forward strand.
TTTTACTCAAGCAGATATCCCCTCCTTTACTCCCCGCCCTGAAGATGGTAAAACTTTTCTGGAAAATGCGCATATTAAAGCCCGAACTCTTAAATCCGTCAAACCTGGAGTCTGGGTTCTCGGTGAAGACTCGGGACTCGAGGTGGAAGGGCTTAATAACCTGCCGGGCATTCACTCGGCTCGCTATGCCGGACCCAAGGCTTCTGACAGCGAAAACGTCGCAAAAATTTTAAAGATGATGTCCATTCGTCCCATCGCCAATCGCAATGCCCGTTTCGTTTGCTCCACGGTGATTTTTACCCCTGGGGGGGAAGAATGGCATTTTGAAGGTATTATGAAAGGCACCATCTCTTCCAAGCCTGCGGGCCAAATGGGTTTTGGTTATGATCCCATTTTCCTGCCTGAGGGACAAACTCAGACCCTTGCGGAATTAGGACCTAGTTTTAAAAATCAGTTTTCGCACCGAGCCCAAGCCCTTAAAGCTTTTCTCCAAAAACTGAAATCCAGCGAGAGCTAATGGTAAGCAATGACTCATCAGTTTGAAACCAAGTTTAGGCTGTTGAAACCATAATGCGCTGAAGAAAATAGCAAATTCGAAGAAATTCAATCGACCAAGTAGACAAATGACAATCCCCTTGCTAGCCTCCCTGCACTAAATGCACTTTTTAACTCAGGAGACTACGAGTGATGAAGGGCCTAAAAATCTTTGCAGGAAATTCCCATCCCCACCTTGCACGCAAGGTCGCTGAAGCCGCCGGTGTCGATCTTGGCTTCTCGCAGGTCAGCAGCTTTGCTGATGGCGAAATACAAATTGAAATCCATGAAAGCGTCCGCGGACAAAATGTCTTTGTCATTCAAAGCACCTGTCCTCCAGTGAACCAGAGTTACATGGAATTATTTATCATGGTCGATGCCCTCAAAAGAGCCTCGGCTGCCCAAATTACGGCGGTGATTCCTTATTTTGGATACGCCCGCCAAGATCGAAAAGTGGCCCCGCGGGCTCCGATTTCCGCCAAGCTGATGGCGGATCTGTTGACCACAGCTGGCGTTGATCGTGTCGTTTCAGTCGACCTTCATGCCACCCAAATTCAAGGCTTCTTTGATGGTCCGGTGGACCACCTCTTTGCCATTCCCACCTTGGCTCGTGCTTGGCGCGAACAACTGGGAATTGGGCCTGAATTTGTTGCGGTGAGTCCTGATGCGGGCGGAGTCGAAAGAACTCGGGCCTTTTCCAAAAGGATCGAAAGCAGTCTCGCCATTATCGACAAACGCCGTTCCGGGCCAAATGAAGCCAAAGCCCTTCATTTAATTGGCGATGTAACTAATAAAACGGCGGTGATTATTGATGACATGATCGACACCGCTGGAACCCTTACACAAGGGGTTGACAGCCTTATCAAAAATGGGGCAAAACGTGTCTTCGCCGTCGCAACGCATCCGGTTTTATCAGGTCCGGCAATTGCCCGAATCAAAGAAAGCCCGATTGAAAAAGTTTGGGTGACGGACACTGTTCCGCTGTCTGAAGCCGCGAAGGCCTGTGGCAAGTTTGAAGTGGTCTCTGTCGCGCCTTTATTGGCCGAAGCCATTAAACGCATCCACGGCAACGATTCAGTGAGCTCGCTCTTTGATTAGAGTTGAGAGCTACAGTTGAGAAAGTCCTGGGGACTCAGACCCTATTGAATGAGTAACAAGTGACCAGTATCCAAACGGAGATGGGTCTATAAAAAAGGAAGAACCAATGAAACAAAGAATTGAACTGACTGTAGAAACTCGCGAAGTCGGTAAGAGCCACAGCCGTGCTCTTCGTGTTGCAAACAAAGTTCCAGGAGTTATTTACGGTGCTATCGAAAACACAAATGTTTTTGTAGACGCCCGTGATGTTAATAAATACAACACTCGCGCCTATGAGAATGCGCTCTTCAACGTAAAAAGTACTATCGATAAAGCTAATGGCAAAGTTGTTCTTATTAAATCTGTGGACGTGCATCCTTTGACTCGTCGTCCAGTTCATATTGATTTCTTCGCTTTGGATCTTACCAAAACTGTCCGCGTTTATGTTGAAATCAAATTGGAAGGTAAACCTATCGGTCTGGCTGAAGGTGGTTTGCTGAACATAGTTCACCGTCAGATCGAAGTCGAATGTCTTCCTACTGAAATCCCTGAATTTATCACTGCAGACGTTTCTAATCTCGGCGTAGGTGATGCTCTCCACGTTTCTGATTTGAGCGTTCCGGGATCTGTTAAAGTTATGACTCGCCCCGAAGAAACCATCGCGGTGGTAGCGGCTCAAGAAGAGGAAGCAGCAGCAGTTCCAGCGGCAGCGGCCGCTGCTCCCGCAGCAACTGCAGCAGCAGTTCCAGCAGCCGGTGCAAAACCTGCCGCAGGCGCGAAGCCAGCAGCCGGTGCAAAACCAGCGGCTCCAGCGAAAAAATAATTGCTTTAACGAAGCATCTCAAAAAGCGGCCCGCAAAGCCGCTTTTTTTGTTTTTGGAGAACAAAAATGTGGTTGATTGTCGGCCTCGGAAACCCAGGAAATCAATATTCACTCACTCGCCATAATATAGGTTTTATGGCCGTGGATTATCATTTAAAAGGCTTGGGTGATCCGCCTTGTAAAAATCAATTCAAAGCTGAAATCTTTCAAAGCAAAATTGGTGAACAGCCTGTGATCTTTTGCAAGCCACAAACTTTCATGAATCTTTCGGGGGAATCGGTCCAACCCCTTCTGGGGTTTTACAAAATCCCTTTGGATCATTTGATCGTGGTGCATGATGAAATTGATCAAGCCTTTGGTCAAATAAAAATCCAAAAAAATCGCGGGCACGGTGGCCATAACGGAATCAAAAGTATTTCTAGTTTATTGGGATCTACTGATTACATTCGCCTTCGTTTAGGGGTGGGACGCCCCGCCATCCCCACTGTGCCTATAGCTGATTATGTATTGAACAAGTTCACTGCGGAGGAATTTAATGCCCTTCCTTCGTTTTTAAATAAAGCCGGTGATGCCATAGAGGCCATCCTCCGTGATGGGGTCCAAAAGGCTTCGACTAGTTTCAATGCTTAGGGTATAAAGACTTTTTAAATTGAGGAGAAATCATGGCGTTACAGGTCGGTATTGTTGGATTGCCAAATGTTGGGAAAAGCACTTTGTTTAATGCGCTGACTTCTGCAAAAGCAGAGGCCGCTAATTATCCTTTCTGCACCATTGACCCCAATGTGGGCGTGGTCACTGTCCCCGATCCTCGTATGGAAAAAATCACTGCCTTTGTAAAACCTCAAAGTGTCGTCCCCACTGTCATGGAGTTTGTCGACATTGCAGGGATCGTAAAAGGGGCCAGCCAAGGTGAAGGCCTAGGCAATCAATTTTTAAGTCACATTCGTCAAACCGATGCTATCGTCCATGTGGTTCGTTGTTTTGATGATCCAAATATTATTCACGTGGCCGGCAATGTAGATCCTATCCGTGATATGGAAATCATCAACACAGAATTGATGTTAGCGGATCTTGATTCAGCTGAAAAACGGGTTAAACGCGTGGAAAAAATGGCAAAATCCACGACCGATAAAAAAATAAAAAACGAGTTTGAGGTGGCCAAAAAAGTGGTCGAAGCTCTTAGCAAAGGTTTGCCCGCACGTTCGGTGGGGGTCGATGAAAATGAAGCTCCCTTCTTAAAAGAAATGCACTTATTAACCTCAAAGCCTGTATTGTATGCCATGAATGTCTCTGACACGGACTTTGCCGCGGGCGGCAATGATTGGACCCGAGCCGTTGAAAAACGCGCGGCCGAAGAAGGCAACACCACGATCATGATCTGCTCTGCCATGGAAGCGGAAATCTCTCAACTTCCCTTGGAAGAACGTAAGGACTTCTTGGAGTCTTTAGGAGCTGAAGAGCCTGGATTGAATCGTCTCATTCGGGAAGCTTACAAATTGTTAGGCCTTCACACTTACTTCACTGCAGGCGTAAAGGAAGTTCGTGCTTGGACGATCCGCGCAGGGACCAAAGCTCCTCAAGCCGCCGGTGTAATCCACACAGATTTCGAAAAAGGTTTTATCCGCGCTGAAACTTATCACTGCGAAGATCTCTTCAATTTGAAGAGCGAACAGGCGGTGAAAGACGCCGGTAAATACCGCGTGGAAGGCAAAGAGTATGTCGTCAAAGACGGTGACATCTTGTTCTTCCGCTTCAATGTGTAGAAACAAATCTAATTAAAATTTAAAAATAAATCCAAAGCCTTAGTGGGAGCTCTCCTGAACCACCTCTTCGGCATGAAGATTTTCGCCTTGGCGATAACGATCGGCCAGGGTGGAATCATTGGTTGGAAATGAAAACAACAAGGAGTGAACATTGGTGGTGGAGTCTTCTTGAGTGACCACGATGTAGGTAAGGTCTTTCGTTTCATGATCCGGATATTCTTTAATAAAAGTCACCAAGACATTTCCCTCTAAATCATTTTTGCGCCAGATTTCATCCGCGCTCTCAATGGTTTCTTCCCGCAAGTCCGCAAAGTCTTGAAATAGCTCTTGGGGAATATCTTTATCGCCGCGAACCTTCATCATTGCAATATAGAGTCCCATGGAAAGAGGATCCCCTTCACCAAGAGCATCTCCTTCGATCGCCCCTGTTTGGACGTATTCGTACTTCTTGTCATAAATCAACTCGCCCCGCTGATAGTTCTGAAGAACGCGCAGGTCTTTGGTCGGGAAATGAATGAACACAAAGCTAGGGTAAGATTCTTCCGCAGTGACATAAGCCACTGCAATATAATGAAAAACCTGATCGCCGACTTCAAAAGATCGGATAAAATGATGGATAGGCAGCTCGGGAAAAGTCTGGGTGTCTTGCCAAATTTCATCCGGCTCATCCAACGTGCTTTCAAGATAACTTTCCAATTCCAACTGTTTTTCATCTGAAAAATCCTCTTCAGATCGAACGGATTGATATTCATCTTCCAAGGCATCAATACTTTCCTTAAAATAACCAAACAGATCCGTCTCATTTTCAAAGATCAACCCCTGAGCCTCATCGATCACAATATACTCTTTCTCTTTAATTTCCTTTTTAGGAGCTCGAGATTTGGTTCTGTTTTTTGCGCTGGTTTTTGCGCTTACTTTCACTTTTGTCATATCTCTTTGCCTCGCTTCGCACTGGACCTAATGTCGACTTTGTATCGACTTAGTATCGAGATTCTCTCTCTCCACAACAAGTTTAAAAAGTCTCCCCCATGACAGAGGCCGTCATGCATAGTGCTTTTTGTCTTGCAAGGCAAAACCTTTTTCTTCACCATTTGCTAAAGACCAACGCAAGGAGGCGGGTTTTGTCAATTATCGAAGAAAAAAGTTTGGAGCGCATGGAGGCCCTTCTTTCTCATTCTGCCATGGGTGTGCATGTACTCTTCGACAATAAATCCATCGCTAATGTTCTCAGCCAAGTCAAAGACGACCGCGACTTTTATGACTTTAATAAGATGAAGAAAGTCCAAGACGTCATGACGGAGCTGATCGCAAAACGCACTTATATTGAGAAAATCTCTTATTTGAAATCTTTAGAGCCAGAGGCCTACGAAATGGTGGTTCGCGCTTATTTTCATATCGTTGAAAATACGGCCCGCGCCAATCAAGATCTGGCTCACTAACTTTACCGACCCGGACTTTAGTGATCCTTTGATATTCTTCATTCCTTCGCTAAAATTTTTTACTGTATTACCGACAAGTAAATCATGAAAAGCTTAGGCAGTTTTATTTTGATTCTGTTCGGACTCAGTGTCATTACCCATGCCGAGTACCGTATGTTCACCCTCAAGATCACGAACAAGAATACCCAGGACTACCGTCTTGTGGATAGCACTCTCGATCCTGTTCAGTACCCCTACTATTATCCTGTTCAAAAAGATGAAGTCGTTCAATACACGGATACTTGGCGCTGCTATGGCCGCACCGGGGGAGGACTCCCGCCCTGTCCAAATCTAAAATCAAACCCAGCCACAAATCCAGCTCCAGTCGCGAATCCTTAGAGAGTTCTCATAAAATTTGCTATTCTTGGGAATAAGGATGAGTGAATTAGAAGGAAACCGCTTTTCCAGGAAGGAGATGCGTTCATGCCCATAGAATCTTCAAGGACCCGCCGGACTTCGCAAAATGACTTGAGCGATCTCCAATCGGAGTATGCGCAAAAAAAGAAACAATACTCTCATCAGCAAGAAGAAGAGCTCAACGAGCTCAAAGATTTCTACAATGACCGTAAAGAGCAAACTCGCAGTCAAGGTGAAGCGGCGGTCAACCATATCCGACGTTCACAAACCGAGAGCCTCAATGCCTCCAACGAGGCCCGCAAAAAAATCGCCGAACGCAGTCAGGCTCAGATCAGTGGTATTGAAACTGATTACCGTAAAAAAATAACCGACACACAAGCTAAGCGCCAAGCCGATCTCGACACAGCCCGAATGAATTCACATGAGAAACTCAATGAAATCCAAAAATCCCAACACGACAAAGTTGAACAAGTCCGTTCCGAATCCACCAAGGAAATACAAACCACCAAAGAACGCTTCAATCAAGAGCTTGCCCATACACAGCAGTTCACTGAAAAACGTATCAGCGACATTAAAGGTAATAACGAAAAAAATATGCGGCAGGAAGTTGAAAAAGGACGCATTCAACATACAAAGCTCCATGAAAACCTGCAAAAAGATTACGATAAAGTGAACTCCCAGGGGCAGCAGGCCCTCGCTGAGCGACGTGAAATTCAAGAAAAACAATATCAACGACAAGACGGTGATTATGACAAACGTTTTCACAAGCAGCACGAACAATGGGACGCTCGTGAAAAAAACATGAATGAGGAATATAACAAACGCATTACTCATGGCAAGAAAGCCTATGAAACCCAGCTCAAGGATCAACACGAGCGTTTTGACTCCGTTTATAGGAAAAACGATATGGCCCATAAAGAATCTTTAAAAATTCAAAACAACAATCTACTTAAAGAACAAGTTGAACTTAAAAAGAAGTTTTTCAAAGAAAAGGAAAGATACGCCGGCAAAGAGGACGATCCATTTTACAAGCTTCAAGATCGCGGCAATCGACTCCGAGAAAATTCCGATTTCTACATTATTGAAGCCTTCGTTCCGCAACATGAAAAGGACAACATCAAAGTGGTCATCAAAGATGATACGGCGGCTATTTCCGGAAAGCGTGCTTTTATAGATAAAATCGAAGAAGAAGGACGCAAGCTTTCCACAAATAGCTATCAAAGTTTTCGAGAAGAATTTAACTTCGATAAACCCGTCATCACTGAAGGCATGACTCGCGAACGCAATGGTGATTATGTTACCTTCTGGGTTCCGAAGTTAACCAGCTTCGACGGAAGCCGTAAACTCAGCAAAAAAGTTTAAAGTGGGTCAGTGTTGGTGAGTGTTTTTTCAATCCAGGAAACGGCTTTATTCACCTTACTGTATATCCCTGGACGATTGGCCTCTGCGCAGCCCTCACCCCAACTCACAACACCCACTAAAAGGCGTCGGCTCTGAGTCATATTCATGACGAGGGGACCTCCACTATCCCCCTGACAGGCATCTTTTCCGCCGTTAGCATAACCAGCACAAAGCATTCTTTCCGTGATCATGCCGCTGTAACTTCGGTTGCAAAGACCCCTGGGAACTAAAGGCACATTCGCTTTTTGCATGACTGTCGGCAATATACTGGAATTCTCTTTAGTAGATCCCCAACCAATCACAGTGGCCATCAGCGTAGGAGTATTCGGGATGCGAATCTCTGTGGTATTGAGCGCAATCGGTTGAAAGCGAGAATCCCCCCTGAGTTCAATCAACGCAAAGTCGTAGTCTGTGAGATTTGCATTGTATTTCGGGTGGACAATCACTCGTTTGGGAGTGAAGGACTCCGTATTGCTTAGATCCGTACGATCATAAAGGCCGATCACAACTTTCTTAATGCTCAAGCCAGTGCAATGAGCAGCGGTCAAAACCCAATTCTTACGAATCAAAGAACCCCCGCAAAAATGTCCCCGTTCATCTTGCAGAGAAACGATAAATGGAAATTCCCCCCCGGAGGCATCAACGCCGCCAACGACTTTTCCCGAAAGGTCATTGGAATTTGCCAATGAGTGAGCCGACGTGAAAATCAATCCTACACATAAAAAACGAGCTAGAAAATGAATACATATTTTCATTTTTATTTCCCCCTTGAGTAAGCATTTCAACGCTAGGGAAATCCTCAAATCAAATCCTTCGGAAATATCTCGACCTAAGTCGAAAATTAAATGACTGTTTACTCGAGAGAAAAATCTTTTGGTTTTTTTGAAAAAACCAGATGAAAACTGAGCACGGTTAAAAACAATACAAGCGCTGGAAGCAGGAGTAGGTGCGGAAACTGAGAGAGTGAGCGCCAACCTTCTTGTAATAAAATTCCCCAACTCACTTGCGGAGATTGCAAACCATAACCCGCAAAGCTAATCATACTCTCGTAGAGAACGCTGGCGGGAATTTGCATGACAAAAAGAACCCATAAAGTTCCCTGCATGTTTGGTAAAATATGTTTTTGAAAAATCCGCAGCGGAGTTGCGCCGAGAGTTCTGGCGGCTTCAATATAATTTAGATTTTTTATTTGTTTGGTCTGTCCGCGAGTTATTTTCGCGATACTGAACCAATGAACCAGAGAAATCGAAATGGCTAAAGCAACGAGGGATTTCAAATTGAAGTCTTTTATTTCCAAAGTATTTTGCAAAAATATGCACAGGAGTGAGACCAATAAAAAACTAGGAATTGCCTGCAGCACATCCAGAACGCGAATAAGGAGTTTTTCGCTCCATCCGCCCAGCCATCCCGCCAAGGCCCCTATGCTCACTCCTAGAAGCATCGTCAGCACACTTGAAAAAACCGCCACGAACAAAGATACCCGAGCGCCATGGAAGACTCTGGTAAAAAGATCTCGCCCCAAAGAATCTGTACCAAACCAATGAGGAACTCCCGGAGATAATAACAGGCTTTCAGGATCTTGCTGATCAAATGAAATTCCACTTAAAGTTTCAGCGGAGAAGGAAAGTATTATCAACACCAACAAAAGAACTAATCCGAAATATTGAGATTTAAGCTTCATTGCTGTTCTCGAATCCGAGGATCCAACCAGGACGCACAGATATCAAAAATATTGGTTAGAAAAATCAAACTGGTACCATAAACAAGAACTAGTCCCATCACCACTGGATAATCACGGAGATTCAGGCTCTCCACAAACTGTTGCCCAAGTCCGGGAATCGAAAACAGGATCTCCACGAGAAAGGATCCCGAGATCAAACCTACAATCAGCGGGCCACTCAGCGACAGGACGGGCATAAGGGAATTTTTATAAGCATGATTCAGCAAAACCTGCCATGGGGAAAGGCCCTTCGCCTTGGCCATGCGAATAAACTCCAACTGCAAGGTTTCTTTTAAGGAATTTTCCAACAGCAGATGCAGCTGTGCCCAAGGACGAAGACTTAAAGTCAGAGACGGCAAAATATAATGCCAGGGCGTGGAAAGAAAAGCCGTGGGCAATAACTTAAGATGAAAACCAAAAAAATAAATCAGAACCGGCCCCAAAAAAAGAGAGGGCAAAGAAATGGACATCACCGTCAGAAAATGAATGCCACTGACAAAAATGGAACCGCTCTTGAGTGCGCAAAAAAAACTGGTTGCGAATGCAAAAAAGTAAACTAAGGCGATGGCCAGAAGATTCAGCATAAGAGTTTGCGAAAATCCTTGCTGCAAGATTTCCGTGACTGCCTTCCCCGTCTGCGCCATCGAATTTCCCAGATTTCCCTGAAAAATATTTTGCATATAGTGAGCAAATTGCATCAGAAAAGGCTTATCCAAATGCCAAAGTTTAAAAAGATTTTCTTTCACAGCGGGATTTAAAGAGACTTCTTCGTCAAAAGGTCCCCCAGGCATCTTATAGAGAAGCAGAAAAGTTAAAAACATCAGAGCCAACAAAGCTGTGAGAGTTTCAAGAACTTTACGCAGAAAAAAAACTCTCACATCCGTCCTAGATATCATCCCACGATTCCTTTTGAACCGTTTGCCCGTCTGTTTTATACGGAACCGCATCCCCGAGATAACTAAAAAGATCTTTTTTGTTTCCGTAAAGCTGCGAATAAACGTAGCAATTGGAAACTACTTTTTTTACATAATTTCGAGTTTCTAGAAATGGAATGTGCTCTATAAATTCATCGGTTTCAAGATGTCCAAAGGAAGCCAACCAATTCTTGACCCGATGAGGACCCGCATTATAACCGGCCGCCACCAAGGGAATGGTATTATCAAATTTCATCATGAGCCGCTGCAAATAGCGGCTGCCCATTTTAATCGCCGCACTGGGCTCTAATAATTTACGGGGTTCAAAGTCTTTTTCACCCAATAAGTTCGCCACCCTGTAACCTGTGAATGGCATGACCTGCATCAATCCCAGAGCCCCTACAGGAGAAATGGCATCTTTGCGATATTGGCTCTCCGCTCGCATAATTCCCCAAACCAACTCATTCGGAACTGAAAAGTCTTTGGCATATTTGTCAACATACTGGGAAAAGGCTTTTGGATAGGCAAATTCCCAGAAGCTCCTTCCATCATTCAACCCGCTCGATCGCTGGCCCGAGAAAAATACTTGGCCAATATAAGAAGAACGATGAAAATAACCGACCGAATTATACTCCATCATGAGAGACTTCATAAAATCTCTATTACGAGTTTTCTTCTCGATATCATAAAGATCCCATTTCGCCCACTCATCCAGCCCCACAGTCATCAGTTCACGGGCTTTTTCAAAGCGTTTTGCAAGTAAGGGATTGGAATTTTGATCTTTATCGCCCCCCCCTGATTCCGCGATCTCAACCTGTTTCTCGTCAGATCCCGCTTCTGCTTCATTGGCCTCCCCTTCCGCCGACTCTGCCGCCAATTCTTGCATCACCAGTCCTTCTTCGGTTTCAAGTTCCGCTCTGCCGACAAATGGAACTCCATGATCATCAATGGTCGGAATCATAAATTCCGCGGACGGCATTCTGGAAATCCATCCAAGATTTGTTTCAGTAATATTGCGGAAAGCGATCTTTGGCTGAGTGCTTTGTATCTTTTTGAGTCGGTACTGGGCCGCGATTGAATAATAACCCATCAGCGGATCGCGTGCCAATCTATCGAAATAAACTTTCGCCTGTTCATATTTTTCCTGGCGATAAAGACTCATGGCCATCCAATAATTCATGCGATCCGCGGGATATCTGGCGTGATGGCGACGGCCACGGCCTTTTTCCCTCTGCAATTGACTGAAGGATTTATAAGCGCCTAGGTAATCTCCTTTAAGATACTTGATCCATGAAAGCTGCCATTTGGCATCGAGATTCAAAGCCGAATGAGGATAAACCTTCATAAACTCTTTAAAGCGTCGAGCCGCACCGTCATAATCCTGAAATTGGTAACTCAAAAATGCGGATTGATAAAGAGCTTCTTTCGCCTGCCTTGCGTGTGGGCTCATTTTGTAGGCTGAGTAATAGGAGCCTACAGCGGCCTGAACTTCTCCGGCCCGAGCGGACACCGAAGCAAAACTAATCAAATAAGAAAAGTTTGTTTTCTTTTTCTCATAATAAGGTTTAAGCAGCTCATAAGCTTTGGTGAGTTCCCCTTCTTGGGCGAAATATTGAGCTTGGACTTGGTCCGCTAAATAAGGATCTTCCTTTGTGAGACGTTCGCGAATCCCATTGATCTCATCTTGAGCTTTTTTATCATAACCCGCGAAAATCAAGTACCGAACCCGGGATTTAAATTCTTCCAACCCGGAAGAACAAGCCGTCGCCTTACCGCCGATTTTATTTTCCGCCAGATCCAAGCCCCAATCTAAGACCTTGGGAGAAGTCGGATATCGTGAATAAAGCTTCTCAGCCCACTTACACATTCCGCGATGGTTCTGCAACCCTTGTTCCGCTTGCGCCATAAAGTAAATAACACCGGGATACTCTTCCGTGCCACGCGTCCGTTTTTCAATTTTTTGAAAATGACTTCTGGCTTCTTTAAAATTGCCCTGTTGCAGTGCGATTTGTCCCAGCATGGAAATAGAATCAATTTTCAATTTCACGTTCGGAGAATGCCCATCGACTTTTTTAAATTCCGCCTGAGCTTCAGACAGTTTATTGAGTTTAAAATAAGCCATCCCTTTATAAAAATAAGCGTATTCTTCAAGATTGCTTTTCTCTTTCAGCGCTTGATCCAAACTGGCAATAGTTTTTTCGTAATCTCCATTATCGAAATAAAGGATCGCCAAACTCAGCGGCAGAAGTTTATGATCTTCGCCTGTGGTTTTTTTTTGAATTTCTTTTTGCAAGAGCTCGATCGCTTCCCTCTGTTTTCCACTTTGTTTAAGTTCCCGAAGCTTTGACAGCAACTCGGAATTAGCCGAAGAGGCCGAACTCACGAGAATCGCCGTTGAAATTGAAATAGAGCCTAAAATCTTTTTGGATCTGCTTGTGGGTTTCGGTTTGGATTTGAACAGGGGCTCCTCCTGAGACCTTAATTATTAAACTACACTTATTGAACTACCTCTAGATTAATGATAACCAATATCCATGGCAAAATCGAAGAGCAAAACACTTTATGTGTGTCAAAATTGCGGAGCGCAAAAAGCGCGATGGGAAGGCAAATGCACCGACTGTGGTGCATGGAATACCTTAGTAGAGGAGCTGCAAGCCACTGAGGTGAAAACCCGCGGTTGGTCTGTAGCCGCTGAAGGATCCACCCCTGTTGCCGCAAAGCCGGTGGCGCTAGACCAAAGACTAGAAGAAATGCATTTGACTCGCTTTGATACGGGCTATGCGGAACTCAATCGCGTTTTAGGCGGCGGCCTGGCTAAAGGAAGTTTCGTTTTGCTCGGAGGTTCGCCAGGAGTGGGAAAAAGTACTTTGCTTTTGCAAATGGCTGGGGGACTTGCAACCAACAAAAGTCGCGTTCTTTATATTTCCGGTGAGGAAAGCGTTGCGCAGACAGGCTCCCGTGCTCACCGCTTGGGTATTAAAACTCCGCATATTGAAATCGCGGCGGAGAGCAACTTGCACACCATTATGGATTTAGCTCGTCATAAAAAGCCCGATGTTTTGGTCGTGGATTCCATCCAAACGGTTTATCTTTCAGATCTGCAAGCCGCTCCCGGATCGGTTTCTCAAGTTCGTGAGTGCGCGGGCCATTTGATGGGACTGGCTAAAGGGGATGGAATCACCGTGATTCTCATTGGTCACGTCACCAAAGATGGCAGCATTGCGGGCCCCAAAGTCCTCGAGCATATGGTGGACTGCGTGCTATCGTTTGATGGTGATACCTCTTACAATTTTCGTTTGTTGCGCTCCTTGAAGAATCGTTTCGGAGCGGCTCAAGAACTCGGCGTCTTTCAAATGAACGCCAAAGGTCTAGAGGAAGTCACTAATCCTTCAGAATTGTTTCTTGAAGAACGAGGAGATCAACTCATTGGCTCCGCCGTCTTTGCCTCTATGGAAGGAACGCGTCCTTTACTTTGTGAGGTCCAAGCTTTGACCCTCTCCAGTCCGATGGCGATGCCTCGTCGAACCGCCTTAGGCATCGATGTGAATCGATTGCATTTACTCACGGCGGTCCTAGATAGACATCTTGACATTCGACTGAGCCACAGCGACATTTTTATTAATGTGGTTGGAGGCTTGAAATTGATTGAACCTGCTGCTGACTTAGCTGTGGCTGCGGCCGTTCTTTCCACTGAAGGCCGTAAAGAGCTTGATGCTAAAACGGTTTTCTTCGGAGAGATTGGTCTGACCGGCGAAGTGCGGGGAGTTTCTTTTGTGGAAACGCGCCTGAAGGAAGCGGATAAGTTGGGTTTCACTCATTTTGTTTTACCCTTCTCCAATAAAAGGCACTTAGGTGAGTTTAAGCTCACCAAAGAGAAAAAGATTAGTTATGTGAAGAATGTGCATGAACTGCAGAAGCTGATATAGGAGAAGGCTTTATGTCCACAGGCTCAATTGTATCCGATGATTCTGCTATTTTTCGCGAAACCTATGCACCGAATGATTTTATTTTCTTTGAAGGGGATATTGAAAGCCATTTCTACATCGTTGAATCCGGCAAAGTGCAAATTTTTACTAAAAGCAAAACTGGCAAGCGCATTGATATTTTATTGGTTGAAGAAGGTGAATCCTTTGGCGAATTCGCCCTTCTCGACAACAAGCCCCGCTCTGCTTCCGCTCAAGCTATCACCGAAGTGTCCTTGATTAAAGTTTCCGCCGAAGGATATGAACAATTGCTTTCAGAGCTTCCGGTCTGGGCAGCCTGTATGATGAAGTCTTTTGTCGTGAGGCTTAAAAATATGACCGAACAACTTCGTAGCAGCGATCAATTCCTCAGTCGCAAATAGATATTTTCTTGGTTTATTCCAAAATTTAAGTCAGTTAAGAATATTTTTACTCAGTGCATCCGAAAAAGGTACGGCGTACCTTAAACTTTGCTTACGGCTTTTTCCCAACGTTCTAGGCGCAGTTTGCGATCTTTTTGAGCCATCTCCACTTTGAAGGAGCAATCACTTTTCCAGATTTTTCGGATTTCGTCGCTGTTGCGCCAGAAGCCTACACCCAGCCCTGCAAGATATGCGGCACCAAGGGCCGTGCTTTCCACAAGCTGAGGTCGCACCACTTGAGTGGCCGCATAATCCGCTTGCAACTGCATCAAGAGGTTATTGGCTGAAGCTCCGCCATCGACCTTGATACTTTTTAATTTTTTGCCCAGGTCCTTTTGCATCGCCGTCAAGATATCGACGTTTTGCAAAGCCATCGCTTCCAAAGTTGCACGAGCCACATGAGCTTTCGTAGTTCCGCGCGTGAGTCCGCAGAGAACACCGCGAGCTTCTGGATTCCAATGCGGGGCCCCCAGGCCAGTCAATGCCGGAACAAATTCCACCCCTTCACTGCTGGCCACGGAAGCGGCAAGTTGCTCCACCTCAGAGCTGTGTTGAAAAAATTGAAGCCCATCTCTCAGCCACTGAACCGCAGCACCGCAAATAAAAGCTCCACCCTCGAGAGCGTAAATCATCTTTTGATCACGCAAACGCCAGGCCACCGTCGTCAACAACCGAGCCTTGGAAGTCACCGCCTTAGTGCCCGTATTGAGCAGGATGAAACTGCCTGTTCCAAAGGTGCATTTCGCATCCCCGGTATCAAAGCAAGTTTGTCCAAAAAGAGCCGCCTGCTGGTCGCCTGCGATGCCAGCTATAGGAATTCCATCCGGCAGAACGCCAAGATCTTTGGTTTTACCGAATTCTCCACTGGAAGAAGCAATCTCCGGCAGTAACGCTGCGGGCACTTCAAAAAGTTTTAAAAGTTCTTCATCCCAAGTGCCGGTATGAATATTCATCAGCATCGTGCGAGAGGCATTGCTCACATCCGTTTTGTGAGAAGTGCCGCCTGTCAATCGCCAGAGAAGAAAACTATCGATGGTTCCGGCGGCGAGTTCGCCCCGTCGAGCCCGTTCTTTTGCCCCTGAAACGCTTTTAAGAATCCATTGAATTTTAGTGGCGGAAAAATAAGGGTCCATCACCAGGCCGGTCTTCTTATTCACCATCTTCTCTTTATTATTCCGTTTCAGTTTCTCACAAACGTCTTGGGTGCGACGGCACTGCCAAACAATGGCATTATAGATAGGCTTTCCGGTCTTACGATCCCACACCACCACCGTTTCTCTTTGGTTGGTGATACCAATGGCGGCAATTTGATCTCCGCGAATTCGGGTTTGATCGAGTGTTTTTTTCAAAGTACTGAGCGTGGTCCGCCAGATATCCTCGGGATCATGTTCCACCCAACCAGGTTCTGGAAAGATTTGACGGAAATCCTCATTATTTTGACCAACAAGACCTCCGGCTTGGTTGACAATCGCAGTGCGAGTGCTAGTTGTACCTTGATCAATAGAAATGATATAATTTGACATACATAACTCCTGGGCCCAACCATCATGATAAATTTTTTTAGGAAACCCAACGAAAAAATTTTTAATCTGGCAAATCTTGATCGAGATGTCTTACTGTATCGCGTTCTGCCCCGCTGGTTCATGGAACTGACCCGCAAATATTTCCGCTTGGAAATCGAGGGCCTAGAGCATATTCCTAAAAAAGGGGCCGCACTTATTACCCCCAATCATTCCGGATATATGGGAATTGATGCAGCATTGCTTGCGCATATCCTCAACCAAGAAGCCAAACGCATTCCCAGAATCTTAACTCATCACTTTTGGTTTTTAACAAAAACCACGGCTTTGCCTGCGCAAAAAATGGGATTTACCGAAGCCACCTTTGCCAATGGGGTGGAGGAGCTACAAAAAAAACGCTTGGTAGTGATCTTTCCAGAAGGCGAAAGTGGAAACTTTAAACCAACACAAAAAATGTACGAACTGCAAGAATTTCATCGCGGTTTTGTACGCATGGCCCTTGAGACTGGCGCTCCCATCATACCTTGTCTGGTCATTGGCGCGGAGGAAAGTCAGATCAATCTTAAAAAATTGAAACTCACCAAGTTTCTAAAGGGCCTGGTTATTCCCTTGCCGCTCAATTTTATTCCCCTGCCGGTGAAATGGAAAATCAAATTCTTAGAACCTATCCATTTGCCCTATGGCCCTAAAGCCCTTAAAGATATGGATTTGATCCACGAAATCTGCGAAGAGATTCAAGAAAAAATGCAGAAAGCCATGCACGAAGAACTTAGGAAAAGGACCTCGCTTTTCTAATAACTTTTTCAAGTCGAGCATAACGCTCACTCACAAAGGACTTGATTTTACAGCTTCGTCCTCATCTAATGACTCTATGAATATTAAGACGGTGAAAACTCTTACCGATTTTTTCAACTCGAAAAAAGAGATCGAAATAGCGATTCTCTATGGCTCCTTTGCCAAAGGCACCGAAACGAATGAGAGCGATATCGACCTAGCTGTTTCTTTAGCCTCACCCCTTACCGCTCAGGATAAAATAAGTTACATCGACGAATTAAGCCTGCTCACTCATAAAACCATTGATCTTGTGGACCTTCGAGAAATCCATGTCCCCTTAAGCCAAGAAGTGTTTTTAACAGGTAAAGTGATAAAAAATAAAAACAAAAGTTTTTGGGAGTGGTTGATACGACGGATGATTTATGAAGTCTCAGATTTTTTACCTATGAGGCGGAAAGAACAAATAAACAGGATCAAAAAATTTATTGGAAACAAAAGCCATGAGTAAAGATGTGATTTTAAATAAAGTAGAGAATATTAAAAATTGTATTGAAAGAATTGAAAGTAAAAAACCATTCAGTCCACAGGAACTAAAAGCCAATTTTGACTTACAAGACATCATCTCGGTGAATCTCCAAAGAGCTATTCAAAGCTCAGTGGATCTTGCCAACCACATTTGTTCGGAAAATAATCTCGGCGTCCCCAAAGACATGGCTGGGGTCTTTGAAATTTTAGTGACAAAAAATATCTTGTCCGAAAAACTTGGCAATGAATTGATTAAATCTGTAGGGTTGCGGAATGTTTTAGTCCATGAATACGATGGAATTGATTGGGGTATTGTGTTTATAGTCACGGAAAATCGACTCCAAACCTTTCGGGACTTTTGTGGCGCAATAGTCCAATTGATTTCTTAAAATCGATTGGCGTCGAGGACTTTCATATCTACAAAAGGGGGTTTTCCCTCTAAAAGATCCGCCACTAACACTCCCGTTCCTGCTCCGCTTTGCAACCCCAGCATTTGATGTCCGACGGCCAAAAGCAAATTTGCGATGTTTTTATGATAACCAATCAGCGGAACCCCATCCGGAGTGCAAGGACGCAGGCCTGCCCACAGCTCTTGCACTTGCAATTCTTCGGGCAAGTACAAGAACTCGCGAGCTCCGCGTTTAATATTTTCCACTCGTTTTCGCGTGATGGAAAAATCTTGATCCACCAGTTCCAAGGTGCCGGCGATGCGCAGGGTATTTTGTCTCGGAGTGATGGCGATTTTTTTTTCGACCAGCATCAAGGGATACTGAGGCTGCTTTTCCAGCGCGGGAACAATCATCGCATAGCCCTTGCCGCCTAAAATAGGAACTCTGAGGCGTAAGAGTCGCGCCAAACTCTTCGACCAACTGCCCGTGGCCATCACAACTTGCTTCGCTGAGATCTCGCATTGGGAATCACCGCTTGAAGTAATGACCTTTTCGATCTTATTATTGGCAATCACTAAATCTTGAAACTCTGTATTTTCTAAAATCTCGTTCCCATGGGCTTTGATTTCTTTGGCAAAAGCTTGAACCACCAGATAAGGTTCCGCCATGGCCTCTTGAGAAAAGTAAACTCCTCCAAGAAGGGGCCCCTTCAGCGCAGGCTCCATGCCTTGAATATCATCGGAATTTAAAACGCGTCCTGGCACTCCCACATTTTTCACGTAATCCAGTTCTTCCACAGCCGCGGCAACACCCGCCTGAGTGCGGCTGACCATCAAGAGACCCTTTTTCTGAAAACGAATCTCTGGATATTTTTGACCCAACTTTTCGTACTCAGCCAAGCTCTTTTGCGAAAGCACTACCAGACAATCCACGGCCCGCTTGGCTTGCGCCTCATTCATCGCCTTCATGAAATTGAGCAACCAAGAAGCCAGGTCGAGAGAGAACGACGGTTTGATGTAGAGCGGGCTTTGAGGATCCATCAACCACTTCATGGATTTTAAAAACATCCCCGGCATTGGTAAGGGCATGGAAAAACAAGGAGTCATCCAGCCGGCATTTCCGTAAGAGCAGCCCTTACCCACGGTGTCCTTGTCAATAATGCAGACTTTGGCACCGCGACGAGAAAGTTCCGCACCAATGGCGGTGCCAATGATGCCAGCTCCAACAACCAAGATATCAACTTCTTTTTTTCGCATGCTTCAACTCATTCGTCTGGCAGATCTTCGCCTATGGTCTTTAAAATGGAGTCCCACTTTTCCACTAGAATTCCTGGATTCTCAGGATCCCGCTGGACCAGTTCTTTGGTGATAAGAGCCGCGATCGCAACCGCAATCACCAGAAGCAGAACATACTCCACCACCACCTGACCGTTATTTTTTCGGCGATTTTTCCTAAGAGCGGATGTTTTCATGGAAGAAAACAGCCTAAGCTTCGTACTGAAGCTCTGGAACTGCTTGAAGAGAAGGCTTCCAATTTTGAATCGCTAAGCCAATGGTTTCAAGCAAAAGATCCAAATGATCATCTTCAATAGGTCCGCGCAGTCCCACCACCACATCTTCATTCCACTTTTCTAGTCCGAGTGGATGCGTATTTTTCTCTTGCCCCTCAAATGCCAGCAAGAAACTTTCCGCCGTCGGATAGACCATCACCAGTATATTAGCGCCTCTGGCTTTGGAAATTTCTTTAGCGCGGGCCATTTCGTCGCTTAATTTCTGCTGGATCATAAAATAAATTTTCAAAGCCAGCGCCTCATGAAATTGGGCGAAGTAGATACGAATGGGTCCGTCGAATATGGCCGAATTAAAAGCCGGGTTAAAAAACTTCGACTGCATCAAAGTAGAATAAGACGACTTCATTTGTTTTTCCTCTCGAAGTATTGAATCGCTTTCAGTTCCTAAGACTAGGAATACTTGCAGTAGTTTTTCAAAGACTTTTTTAAGAATCTTAAATTTTAGGATTCGATGCGTTAATAAGAGCCTTCATAAATGCGCGCTCCACTCTTATATACAAAGACCGGCACACGCTCGCCAACACTGTAAAATAACTGCCGCCAGCTCCTATCTATGCACATAAAATCAGCACACTTGCCGAGCTCTAAAGACCCTACTTCAGATTGCAAATTAAGTGCATATGAAGCTCCTACTGTATAGCCCACAATCACTTCGGGAAGAGTCATCTTCATTTCGATGCGAGCCAACAGACCCACCAGGCTCAGGTCCTGCGTAGG
This sequence comes from Pseudobdellovibrionaceae bacterium, assembly GCA_036559425.1. Lineage (GTDB taxonomy): Bacteria > Bdellovibrionota > Bdellovibrionia > Bdellovibrionales > Bdellovibrionaceae > JACMRP01. The sequence goes on from DATBTE010000409.1 coordinate 25,250, forward strand.
TGAAGTGCCAGGATTAAAATCCGTCGCCAAGGCCACTCGCGCTCCCGCATCAAGGAGCTTTCGTGCGGGAGGATAATTGCATCTCATATACAAATCCGCCGCTGGCAACAACACACACGTCACCTGCGAATTAGCAAGACCTTGAATTTGTGATTCACCAATTTGCAAAAGATGATCTCCCGATAAAGCTCCTAGCTCCACACAAAGATCCGCTCCTCCGCTTAAGGTCAACTGATCGGCATGGAGGACAATTTCAAAACCCATTCCTTGAGCGGCCTTTAAAAAGTGTCGGGAATCTTCTTTATCAAAGAAGCCTTTCTCTACATAAATATCCACGCGCTGAGAAAGTTTTTGCTTTTTAATTTGCGGCAAAACTTTGCCCTCTAAGAATTCCAAATAGGATTTATAAGAATTGAACTCAGGGGGCTTGGCATGGGCCCCCAAAAAAGTAGTAACGATCCGAGGACCTGCTAAAGATTTTGCCACCCTCAAGCATTTGAGCTCATTCTTTTCATCCAACGCATAGCCTGACTTAATCTCTAAAGTAGTGACGCCCTGGGAAACAAATTCTCGCACCCTTTGTTGAGAAATTTGCTTTAAAGTTTTCGCCGAAGCTTCACGGGTTTGCTTCATGGTGGAGATAATGCCCCCGCCTTTTTTGGCTATTTCTTGATAGGTGACCCCTTGATTTCGAAGTTCAAATTCCGCAGCCCGGCTTCCGGCAAAAATTAAATGAGTATGGCACTCCACCAATCCGGGCATAACCGTCAGACCTTGAGCGGAAAACACCTCGGTTTTTTTCTGTCGAGCCAATCCTCTGGGAATTTTCTTCTGAGGGCCGATCCAAACAATACGGCCGTTCTCGATATACATGGCTTGATTTCGCTCAATGCCAAGATCTTCTTCGACACTCCTTCGCCCTTCTTTTTTCATCGCCGGAGCCAAGGTCAATAATTCATCAATGTGGGTCACTAGCAAGTTTTGATTGCGTTTAGCCATGATTTTTTGTAGCGGTCTTCAATCGGCGTGGCAATCTCTAAATTTAAATCAAACTTCAAAGTCAAACTTCAAAGTCAAACTTCAAAGTCCCGTAGTTCGGAACTCTTATCCGCAAGCCCTAGACCATCTGAGACCTCGGGAGTTCTTTCCTCATATCCCAGCATTTCACCTTCTTTTTCCGTCTCAGCCAATGCATTACGAGGAAAGACTAATACAGGGCAAGGTCCTGTTCTTACCACATTCCGGGCAATACTGCCCAGAAGCGCCACTTTGATCGGACCACTTTGTCCTTCCATCATAATAAGATCTGCCCTCTCCGCAACTGCCTCTCGATAGATTAAAATATCAATCGCCTCCTCGACGCTTTCCACTTTGAAGCTGCAATTCACACCTTCACCCTTGGCCCAGTCGGCCCAAGCTTCAGCGCGAAGAGATTGATGCTCTTGCTGAATTTTTAAAAAATCTTCCCGGGAAACCATCTCTCCTTCGACGCCATACAGGGAAGGATAATAGCCTGTATCCATCACAATCCGCGCCGGCATCGGAACCACATGATATATTATTATCGAAGCCCCCATTTGTTTGGCAGCGGAAACCGTTCGGCGAAAAACTTCGTGAGCATACTCACCAAATTCCGTAGGAAATAAAATACGGTTGAAATTAGTTTCTATTTTTGCGCCCGCTCCTATCACTAAAATAGGAATCTTCGAATAAACCAACAAAGTCTCGGCAAAACTCCCTAAAAAAAAGCGATCCAAGCCTCTTCGCCCATGGCTGCTGACGATAATTAAATCCGCATCACGTTTCGTCGCGTATTCTAAGAGAGCTTCCACCGCCGCACTTGTGGCCGCCAAAGGCTCTACGAGAATTTTTGGACTTAAGACATGGGGAAAGCCAGGGGTCAGCAAAACCTTTTCCAAGTGAATGCGCATATTTTCTTCGAATTCCTGCATCCAACCGGCCGTGTATTCGGCAGGACCATTCAGCTCTGCGGAACCCAACACGAAAACGGGCTCAATTTGCGCAAATATCTTATGCTCAAAAGCACTCAATACAGCGACCGCTTTTTCTTGAAGATCTTA
>DATBTE010000410.1:0-7688 GCA_036559425.1 Pseudobdellovibrionaceae bacterium
CTGTACATAACTTATTAGCGGCGCGACGAGTGACTGGCCCAATTGAAATTACAGGGGGTCTTGCGGTCACCAATGAACATCACATAGAAGTTCGTAGGTCTGATGAGGGCGTGTTTCGTGAGATGGGGCAAGTTGATCTAATGAAAGGCTCATACAGTATTGATATTGATGAAGCATCCGGAATTCTTATAGCTCGCTTAATTGATAAAAGTGGCAGGATTTTGGGTGAAGGTGAGATTCGCCTAAGTCAATTACAGGCGGGCGCTGACCGTTTGATTAAAGGTCCTCGATTAGAGATTTCGCCAAGTCCAGTTTGGACAGGAAAAGTTTCTCGCTATTATTCGAATCCCAAAAAGGAAGAGACTCCTCCGACTCACGTAACCACGTTTAGTGGTCAAAACGTCGTTACTGTTGGTAGAAATGGGGAGATTTCCATAGAAAAGCTCTCTAAAAATTCCTCTACAGTAGTGCGTGCTGAAACTCCAGAACATATGCCATCAAGCAAAATCATGATAGCTGGAGCAAAATCTTTTGGTATACCTCTATTTCCAAACTCAATGATGGAAGCTCTTAAAAGCATTGTATCAGACCAGAAAAGCGGTGCTTATAATGAATTGGCGGAAACTTCTGTGGTGTGGGGAACGGCTACGTTAGATGGAAAGCCACTTTCAGGGGTGACAGTGATTTCAGAGACCGAACCTGAAGTTCGCGCAATTTACTTTAATGAGTTCATGATTCCCGATCCCAAACTCTCGGCTACAAGCTCCATCGGTCTCTATGCATTTATAGGTTTGCCGAGTGGTTTTCATGCCTTATTGGGTCAGAGGGGAGATGCTTACTTCGGACATCAAAATGTGGATGTAGAAGCCGGCAGTGTGGCTATTGGCGATATTGAAAGCACTCTTCGCACTGAACCTGTTCGTATACGAGCTTTTGATGCCTTCGGGGGTGAGCCAGTTACACTCACAGCGAACTTACAGAGTTTTAGCCAACCAGTAGACATTATCGAGGGATCCGCCTCCGTTGTGCTTCCTCAGATTTCACGTTTAAGTATGATGTATACGGAAACTCCACAAAAGTATCTTAGTGCAAATTATTTTTATAATGATCAAGACTCTTATATTCATTTGCCAATGATCTCACGGGATTGGTTGGGAGAAATAAGAACCTTCGCTAAGATTAACGAGCTTTCACAAGCTGGAACGATTGTTGGGTTCTTTGGTGAAGAGAATTTTGAAGCGTATTTAGCGGGTCAAACCAAAGAGTCGCCCGCTGAAATTGTTTATTTTGATGCGACTGGAAAACTTATTGATGGTCATCGAGGCCTTCTGGGTGGTGGTTTTATAATATTTAATGTTCCTTACGGCATACAAGAAGTGGTAGTGGTGGGGGATAATTCTGAAAAAATATTTTCAAAAGTAGTTCCTGTGGATATTAATACGGTCTCAGTTTTAAATTTTACTTCTTTTTAAGATAGAAGCTGTTAACTTTTTCTTTAAAAAATCGTCCGCGATCTTCAAATCCTTTAAACTCGTCTAGACTAGTTCCGCCAGGACTCAGAAGAACAATGTCGTCGGACTTTGCCTGACCCATAACATAAGTAACGGCTTCTTCAAGTTTTGCAAATTGCGGACCCAATAATTGAGATTTTGTGCTAGCTATTTCTTTGCATTCTCCAAAAAATAAAAACTTGATGCCGGAAAGATTTCCTAAGGGAATTAATTCTTCCCAGGGAAGATTCTTATTTCGTCCTCCTAAAAGAACATGCAGAGTAGCTAATGGCGAAAGATATTTATGAGCCACTTCGACAGCTGTCAAAACACTATCCAGTGCGGTCGCTTTACTGTCATTGATGTAGCGCACTCCATTGAAAAACCCCATATTTTCTAATCGATGTTCTAAACCTTGAAAAGTCTTCATAGCTTTTATGGACGAAAGAGGCCAATGACACTGCAAAGCGATCTGTGCTGCCAAGGCTATGTTGTCTTGATTGTGAGAGCCCAAAAGCGCGCTTTGGGAAAGAGAATATGGAGCAAGATCGGAATCCTCACTGGAAACGACTCTGCAGCGCGAGAATTCAGATTGTTTCTTGGCAAACATTAAAAGATGTCCGCCATTTTTGTTAAGAAACAGGGTTTTCTTTGTTTTGTCTACTATTCGCCATTTTGTTAAATAATAATCCTCGAGATGTTCATATCTCTCCATATGATTGGCGGATAAAAAGGTGATCACGGAATGATCAAGATGAAGACTTTTACAGTTTTCCAGTTGATAACTGGAAAGCTCCAAAATAATCCATTGGGCGCGCGGTCTTTTGCCAGTGACAATGCCATATGCGTATTCACAAAAGGGCGTTCCTAAATTACCGCCGACAAAAGCGTTTTTATCGAAAGCAGTTACGCCAGCCCCTAATAAAGAAACGGTGGTGCTCTTTCCCAGGGAACCTGTGACTCCAATTATTTTCTCATTGGCTAAATATTCGCAGGCTAAATTAATTTCGCTTGTGATGATGATTCCAGATTTTTGCGCCTCAACAATCCATGAGGACTTGAGGGGGACGCCCGGTGAAATAACCAGGGTTTTTGGACGCCCCTTGTTTATCAGTTCCAGCGGATCAGAAAATTGGGCTGGAGCCTTTTGATCAAACGTGAGAACGTCTTCTTTTTTGTGACCGCTCGCGAGCAGTAAACGCTCTGCGCTCTGTCCACTTTTTGCCATACCTATGATTGCTACGGGTGTTTGAATCATGCGCAGATAATGACTTAAAATTGGTTCTTTGCAAAGGATTGATTCTGAGTCAAAATCAAAAAATGAATATTCAGAAATCCACATGCTTTAAAAACGCCAAATACACAGCAGTCGTCAGCGACCTGCATCTTTGCGAAGCGGAACCAGTCAATTCTAAGTTCCCTTTATGGAAGAAGTTTAAGACCAAGCAATTTTTCTTTGACAATATTTTCACGACGTTCTTACAAGAAATCGAAAGCAGAGCCAAAGGAGAAAGTGTTGAACTAATCCTTAATGGAGATATTTTCGATTTCGATAGTGTCTTGCGTCTTCCCCAAGAGCCAATCTTTAGGATTAGTCTTTTAGAAAAAAGATGCGGTCTGTTTCCACGCGAGGAACGTTCTTGTTATAAAATAAAAGTGATTCTGGAAGACCACGCCCCTTTTTTTCAGGCACTTCACAGCTTCGTTTGCCGTGGTCATCGCGTGGTTTTTGTCATAGGCAACCATGATTTAGAGTTACACTTTCCAGAGGTCCAAAAAGAAATACGTCATGCCTTAGATCTCACGGAAGAACAGCAGAACCAGGTTCGCTTTGTTGAATGGTTTTATATTTCTAATGAAGATACTTTGATTGAACACGGAAACCAGTATGATCCCTATTGCCTCTGTGAGGATCCCATCAATCCTTATGTTCGGGGTTATAATTACGTTTCTTTAAAACTGCCCTTCGGAAATTTAGCTTGCCGTTATATTATGAATGGTCTGGGATTTTTCAATCCCCACGTGGATTCCAATTATATTATGACTTTAAAGGAATACGTGACTACCTTTTTAAGGTATATGGCGCGGGCTCAACCCTTTCTGATCTTTACTTGGCTATCCGGCTCCGTGGTCACCTTACTCTACTCTTTTAAAGATCGCTTGGCTGCTCCGATTCGCAATCCTCTAAAAATTGAGGAAAGGATTGAGCAAATCGCTGAAAAAGCCAATGCTGAACCGCGGATGGTCCGAGAGCTTAAGGAACTTTTTGTGGCTCCTGCGGCGAGCAATCCATTTTTACTGGCCCGTGAATTATGGCTGGACCGAGCCTTTATGATAGGCATTGCCTTCTTTTTGATTTTCGAGCTTTTTATTTTTATTCGTCAGGTCTATGATATTTCATTTTTTTGGGCTTTTATTCCCTTATTTTTTATGTTGCCCTTCTTTTTATTCTATAGTCAGTCCATCACCTCAATGGTTTCTAGTTATAAGGAACCAAATGAGAGAGTTTTAGCCATGACCAGTGCTATCACTCGAGTGAAGCGGATCATTTATGGTCATACCCACTCTGTTCGTCACGAAATGATCGGAGCCGTGGAGCATTTGAACTCAGGTTGTTGGTCACCCGCCTTTTTGGATATTGAATGTACGAAACCTATTGATCAGAAGACTTATGTTTGGCTTTCACCCCAAGAATCGGGAGAACGTCAGGCTGAGCTTTATAAGTTTATAGAGGGGCGATCCCATTTGTTTATGTCTACAAGCAATCGCTAGGTGAAAATATTGCAGTTATGCGGCGCATGACAAATAAAATTTGTCATCAACCAGGGGCTATGCAAACCTCTTAGTGTTTTAAAAGCATAAACGGAGGCTAATACTATGTCAGAAGTACTAGTTGTAACTAGCAAAGTAAAAAAAATAATCAAAGAAAAAGGCGGAATGAATACTTCTGCTGAAACGATCGACGTTTTAAGTAAAGCTATTGAGCGACTCTGCTTAAAAGGCGTGGATAGCGCGAAAGCCGATGGTCGTAAAACCGTTATGGCTCGCGATATTGTCATCGATCATTTATAGAAAGTTTCCGCTTAATTTGAAATTAAAAAGAAGTTCGCCAGGACTTCTTTTTGTACTTTTTTATTCACGGTTTTATGGTTGGTTTAAAACTGTGAGTGCGTAGCTGATAAACATCATACAAAGCATGCCAATTAAAAATATCCAAGCAATCATGCGACGGTTAAAATTGGTTTTCTCTGCACGGGCTTTAACGAAAACATTTTCGCGCTCATCGTTATCGAGTTCTGGTGGGGATTCCCCCGAGAATTCTGGCAGATCAATTGGAAATCCCAATTCCTTCAGATGTTCTTCCATGCGAGGAAGATCTTTCGTGGCGAGTGTGATATAGAAAATTTGTCCTAAATACTGCTCATTGCGATAACTGATCTGGTTTACGATATTGGAGAAGTTATTGCTCTTGAATTTCTTTTCAGCCTCTTCATCTTTCTGGATCTCAAAAGGAATATTTCGAAGTTGAAGCTCGTGAACTAGCTTATCAAGCTCTTGTGGAGTGAGGGGACCATATTGAACAATTTTATCTGACATAGTTAAACCATCCCCTGAAGTTCTTCCCATGAAATAACTTTCACCCCAAGTCCTTGAGCTTTATCGAGCTTAGAACCAGGGTCATCTCCTACGACAAGATAATTTAATTTGGAGGAAACTGAACCTAGAATTTTCCCACCATTTTTCTCGATAAAGTCTTTAGCATCATCTCGCTTTACTGGAAGAGTACCCGTAATGAGAAAACTTTTTCCCGCAAGCATGCCTGTAGTGGATCGTTGAGGACTGCGGATGCTGACTCCAAATAAAACCAGATCTTTTACCTCTTTGACAAGTTTTGGATTGCTTGTCCATTCCAAAATGCCTTTTGCAACCTTGGGGCCAATTTCGGGAATCAATAGAAGATCGTTCTCTTTAGCCTGGAGAAAGTTTTCAATAGTTCCGAAATGTTCAGCTAAGTGCCGAGCGGTTTGTTCTCCAACAAAGCGGATGCCTAGGGAGAAGATAAATCGTGCTAAAGTTGTATTCTTACTGGCTTCAATGCTGGACAGTATATTTTCAACGGATTTTTCTCCTTGGCGCTCTAAGGGAAGTAGATTTTCTTTTTTCAGGCGATAAAGATCACTAAATTTGCGAACAAGCTTTTGATCCACTAATGTTTCAATGAGGCGGTCTCCGATTTTATCTAAATTCATCGCTCTGCGTGAAGCAAAGTGTTTCAAAGATTCTTTGATGATGGCAATGCAAAGAGGATTCGTACAGCGAGTAACGACCTCCCCTTCCAGCTTATGAACCTCTGTCCCACAAGCGGGGCATTTGTTGGGGAGTAAAAATGGCTCGGATTTTTTTGGTCGTTTTGCAAGATCTACGTTTACGATTTCAGGAATAACATCGCCTGCGCGTTGAATAATAACTGTATCCCCGAGGCGAATGTCCTTACGGTCAATTTCCTCTTGGTTATGAAGAGTTGCATTTGTCACTGTAACACCCCCGACTCGAACGGGCTTCATAATCGCTACAGGAGTGAGGGCACCTGTTCTTCCTACTTGAATCACAATATTTTCCACAATTGTTTGGGCTTGTTCAGGCTTAAATTTAGCTGCTGTTGCCCAGCGAGGACTGCGAGCCACAAGTCCCAGATCCTCTTGCTGTCGCAAAGCATTTACCTTAATGACAATACCATCAATGTCAAAAGGCAGATGAGGTCTCTCTTTTTCAATGAAATGATAATAATCAATAGCTTCTTTTGGGCTCTTGCAAATTCGCATGAGTTCCGGATGAGAACCTGTCGCCGTAGGGATAGCTACCTTTTGAAAATAAGTCCCGATATCTGCTTGGTTTTCAAATTTTATGCCGTCAACTTCCCCCAGGGCATAGGCAAAAAATTTTAAACGCCGTGAGCCTGCAATTTTAGGATCCAATTGTCGTATAGTGCCAGCAGCAGCATTGCGGGGATTGGCAAAACTGGGTTGCCCATTTTCCTGTTGCTGTTCATTGAGTTTTAAAAAATCCGCTTTCAAAATAAGAACCTCACCACGCACCTCTAGAAGCTCAGGGGGCCTGGAAGTTTCTAATTTCAGCGGAATGGATTTGATGGTTCTGATATTTTGAGTGACATCTTCGCCTGTATAGCCATCCCCGCGAGTAATCGCGCGTATCAGAAAACCCTTTTCATAAACAAGTTCCATCGAAAGCCCGTCAAACTTAGGCTCGACGTAATATTCTACTACAGGTCCTTCGCGCTTAAGAAATTTTTTAACACGTTCGTCAAATTCCAAAATATCTTCTGGTGAATAACTATTGGCTAATGAGAGCATCGGTTTCCGGTGCGTGACTTTCTCGAAAGCCCCTAAGGGAGCCCCGCCCACGCGCTGTGAAGGGGAGTCGCTCAGGTCAAGGTGACCCAGAAGAGCCTCGTTTTTTTCGAGTTCTAAAAGTTCAGCGAACAGCTGATCGTATTCATAATCCGAAATAAGGGGTTTGTCGGTGACATAATAGTTATAATCATGTTCGGCGATGATCTTTTTGAGCTCTTCATGGCGTTTTTTGGACATGGGTGGACTTGTATCATGGGCTGTTTGACTGTGAAAGAAATTTTGATTAGTTTATGAGACTTGCACCCGCCTAAGGAGTTCCCCATGATTGATAAAAAAACCATTGAGCATATTGCCAAATTAGCTCGTCTTGAAATCACTGAAGATGAGGCCACCGAATACAGCCAACAACTGGGCAAAGCCATGGCTCACTTTGAGCAGATTTCAAAAGTTGACACGACAGGTATTGAACCTCTCGTAACGCCAGCCGAGATCGAAGATTTTTGGCGGGAAGATTTGGTTAAACAAGAATTCACTCCTGAAGACATGGTCAGCAATGCACCATCTAAAGCCGGTCATTTGTTTAAAGTACCACCTGTTGTATAAGGAATATAAAATGGATTTAATTCAAGCCTCGATAGTAGACATCGCAGACGCCGTAAAGGCAAAAAAAGTCAGTGCGAAAGAAATAACGACTCAATTCATCAAACGTGCTGAAAGCATTAATCCCAAGTTAAACGCCTATACAAGTTTTAATAATGGCGCTCTTCAAGATGCGGAGGCCATTGATGCCCGGATTGCTAAAGGAGAAGATGCAGGTGTTTTAGCG
>DATBTE010000411.1:0-4809 GCA_036559425.1 Pseudobdellovibrionaceae bacterium
TGATCATGTTAAATCCTATACCGCACTTCGCAGCGTTGCTATGAGCAGAGACCGATTTTTATTGAATGGATGTCCTTATTACATGCGTCTGGTTTTGGACCAGGGTTACTGGCCTGACACCTACATGACTCCTCCTTCTGAAGAGGCCATTCGTAAAGATATAGAACTCACGAAAGCGGCGGGATTTAACGGTGTACGTAAGCATCAGAAAGTTGAAGATCCTAATTATTTATATTGGGCTGATGTCATGGGACTCATGGTTTGGTGTGAAATGCCAAGTGCTTATCGTTTCACTCATGAATCCGTTGAGCGCTTGATGCGGGAGTGGTCTGAAGTCATCGATCGCGATATGAGTCATCCGTGCATTGTGGTGTGGGTGCCCTTTAACGAATCCTGGGGCGTACCTGATCTAGCGGAGAAAGCGGCCCATCAGCACTGTGTGCAGGCTCTTTATCATCTTACTAAAACTTTGGATCCGACACGACCTTGTATTGGCAATGATGGCTGGGAAAGTACGGCGACAGATATCATAGGCATTCATGATTACGATTCAAAACCTGAGAGACTTCTAAAAAAATATACTCTGGAAGCAAGCGTCGCGGATATCTTGAGTCGCTACCGTCCAGGCGGAAGAGTTATTACGGTAGAAGGCTTTCCCCATGGTGGTCAACCTGTGATGTTAACGGAGTTTGGCGGAATTTCTTTTGTGGAGCATACCCAATTTAGCAACTCTTGGGGTTATTCCACCAGCTTTAACGCGGAAGATTTCAGGGATCAATATGAAAGGCTTGTAGCCTCCGTCCATCGCATCGAGCTGTTCGCTGGTTTTTGTTACACTCAGTTGACTGACACTTTTCAAGAGACCAACGGTCTTTTTAAGGCTGACCGGACTCCAAAGTTTTCCATCAACTCCATGGCGCGAGCCACGCGTGGGGTGGAAGATTGGCGAGGCGAGCTTACTTCTATGCCACAGCCCCCTCCTCTGCCGCCACCTGAGCGGGAGGAGAATCCGTAAAAAATAAACAGGTCAGGGTTCCAGCAGCTGAAACCTGACCTGTAATTTTAGTGTTGATGAATTTGCTCGTTTTCTTGTTGTTTTTCAGAAATCTTAGTGAGTTCAAATAGACTCTTCGTCAAGATCTCTAAAAGATTCTTTGCATTGACTACTCCGACGACTTTTCCATCAGCACTCTTAAGGGGCAGTCTCGTGACTCCGGACTCGCTCATCAAATTAACCAATTTAAAAAAGTCATCATTTTCAGAGGCGCATACAACATTCTCTGACATGATGTCCACCACTCTCAGGTCTTGGATGTCTTCTTCTCCTGCCAACGACAATGCAATATCCCGATCGGTTACAATTCCTTGCACTTCACTTTTTACCGCATTGCTATCCATCACCAGAACATTCCCTACCTGATGTTCTTTCATTAATTGAGCGGCCTCTTCAAGGGAAGCATTGGGCCCAATCGAGATCACAGCTCCATGGTCCCATCTTAAATTGAAGTTAAAGTTTTTATCCTGAGTGCCTTGTTCAGAGTTTATTTTTGCCTGCATAAAAATTTCCTTTCGTTACTATGAAAGTAAAAAAGTATTCGCTATTAGTGAGTTTGAAAAGATACCTGTGCAGACATACATGTTTTTAGTTCGCTTTGTGGCTTGGCATAAAGGTTAGATTCCACTCACTAGCTGAGTCGAAGTCTCATATATAATAGGCCCCCGCATGGGTTTATTAAATTTTTTCTTCATTTTAATTTTTTATTCCAGCCAAGCTGCTGAAACCAGACTCTGCGAACATATTTTTCTCAAAGAAGGAAAACTCATCCTTAACAAAAATGAGCAGGTCCTTATTTGCGGTTCAAATAAGGCAGGTCAGCCCTGGCAAAGCATTCCCCTCCCGCAGGCGGAGCTTCATCTTAAATCCATTTTACAAAATATCGGTTATCTTCATCCTCGATTTCAAAGAGAAAAAGAGCAACTGCTGGTTTGGACAGGGCCCGAAAGTGAAATCAAAGAACTTCAAGTAGAACAGCCCGTAACCATCTTAAACCCAGCTAAAAAAAGAAAAGTTGTCGGAGAAGCTTTGACCTCAGAAAAGCTCAATGAGGTTGAATCTTGGGCCAATTTAGGATTTCGTAGTCAGGGCTATGCCTGTCCAGAAATTCAGATAGAAGCACAAGCCTGGAACGAAACTGTAAGAGTAAAAACAAAGCTCGATTCGCAAAAAAAAATAGATCTTCTTATCGCACAAAATTTAGAGGGCCTTAACCTCGATGTACTCGATAGATATCGGCCCTTCGAAAAGGGGGATCTCTATGATATACGCGAAACTCAAATTATGGTTTCTCGATTAATCGACGATGGACTTTTCCAAAGCGCTTTTTTTGAAATCGCTTGCGGTCAAAATGAGGTCGCCCTTGATTTGAAAACCACCATCGGCAAACCAAAGATTTTAAGATTTGGTATCGGCGCCTCAACCGAAGAATTGCCTTTTGCGGATCTGACTTTTCGCAATACTCGTCTTGACAATAAAGCCTCCTCTGTGACCATGAACCTTCATATTTCTCCTCGATTGCAGAGATTCTTAGTGGATTCACAGCTCTATTGGTTTCCCGGGTGGCATAGAACTTTTTTTGGCCCTCGCTTTCGCATGACTCGAGAAATTGAATCTGCTTATCAGACGGATTCTGGGCGCCTCGGCGCCGACCTCGGCAGAAGGTGGGATATGTGGAAAACACGCTTTGTTGGCAAAGGGGGGCCGACCCTCAATTGGGTGAAAACCAGTCGCGGGCGAGGACCGGAAGATGCCAGATATTCCTCCCTCGAGGCGTCATTAGCTCTCATGAACCATCTTTATGAATCTTCCATTTGGCAACAAGAACAAGGCTGGACTGCCAGTATTTTTTTTCGTGGTCAGGCTCAAGGTTTAGGATCCCGAATAAATGTAAATCATTATGAAGTGGATTATAAATATCTCTGGAATATTGGACACTATGCTCCTCCGTTATGGGTGTTAGGAACTCGCATCGAAGGAATCACGGTAGATGCCTCCGAAGTCGGAAATCAGGATCCAACCCCTCTCATTCCAATTGAAGATCGGGTCTTTGCTGGCGGCGATCAAAATTTGCGGGGCTTCCCAAGAAAAAGTATCAACAACCAAGGTCTCGGCTACTTGAGCTTTCTTTACTTAGGATTTGAACTGCGACTCATTGAAGAATTGCCTTACCACTTGCAGCCTTTTCTTCTCTGGGACATCGGCCAGGTAGGAAAGCGACGTTACACTGTGGATCCACCGATCTTTACTTCAGAGGGGATTGGTCTGAGATGGCTTTCACCCTTTGGCACGGTCAGAAGTTCCTTAGCACAAGGCAGAATTTTTAATCGAAATGGCCTGGATCAGCCTTACCCTGAACAATGGGTGTTTTTTTTTAGCTTTGGACAGGAGTTTTAATGTCCGGAATTCTTAAAAAGATTTTTAAATTTTTTATGTTCTTCGTCTTAACTTTGATCGTTCTTACTGCGGGATTGATTGCCTGGGTGATGATAAATCCTAAATCAGTATGGGTGATTGTCGAAAAGCATTTTCTCCCGCCGGACCTCAAAGTGACTTGGGAAGAAATAGATTTTCGCTCAACTCACCTTTCTGGATTGAGTTTCAATTTTGCCTTGGAGTTCCATGAGCTTCAAATCAAAAAAGCTCAACCTCCCCTGGATTTTCCCATTCATTTTTTGCGCTTAGAAGCTTCCATTGACCCTAGAAATTCTGAGCATAAAGTAGTGATTCATAATTGGCAGCTTCGCGCCGAAAAGAGTTTGCGCTTCAAATGGATCTCGAAAAATAGCGGTAAAACCGAGAGAAACCCTTTTCAATACCTTCAAGATTCTCTCGGTCATGTTAAAAGTTTAAGACGTCTTATCAAATTGGAAAATTTAGAAATAGACGTTAAACAATTCCTCTTAGAATTAACTGGCGGTAAAATCTTTCCTCTTTCAATAGAGGCCATGCAAAATCAAGGACGAACACCCAATCTATTAAAATACAAAATATCTGTTAAAATACCCGGTCAACAAACGACGAATATAAACTCGCGAGGTCAGTTCTCTCTTAACTTCCTTGACGACGATAAGTTTCAATTAAATGGGTCCGCGAATCTCTCACGCCATGATATCAAGGCAACCCAGACTTTTAAAGTAGCCTACAGCAAGGATACGGCTAATATTTATCTGAGTGGTTTTCTGTTAATCCCCAGGAAAACTCTACGCATAACCGCTCGTCCTTCCGCTCACATGAAGTTGACAGCAAAAGGTGCGGAGATTGATTTAAATATTGTTTCCTTAAAGGGTTTACCGGGGGAGCTGATGAAGATTGATTCAGCCCAAGTTCATCTTAGTTCTCCTTTTGATAAAGGCATCTTCTGGAGTAAACGCCCCACGACCTTATCGCTTTCCTGTCCAATTAAAATATTTTTTATTGATAAAGACATGAGGCCACCCCTCGAGAAAGCCTGTCAGTGTAAAATTCCAGAACTATGGATGGCTCATGTCGAGGGTCAAGCCTGGGTGGAAAACTTACTTTCTCTTCCAGCTCATGCTGTCCCCGCCTTGGATCTAAGATTACGCCTTGAAGATGTGGATAATAAACTCCTCTCATTGAATTCAGCGGCTCAACTTCAGGTTACAAAAGAACTAAATAAATTTTCAATGGCCCCTCAAATAGATGCCCAAGCTGTAATCCATAGTTTTCAAGGACTGCGTAATTTTTTAGATGCCAAGGGAGTGTTGATTCCAGCGCCCTTGAGTGTGCTTGAC
>DATBTE010000412.1:0-2678 GCA_036559425.1 Pseudobdellovibrionaceae bacterium
GACTAAAGAGCGCGCCAAACACTCCTGATAAGCCTAAAAAGAGGCTGCTGGCGTGAAAATGCCTGTCATCTGTTTGAAAACTAGACACTTTAAACAGCAGTAGGTGTCTCTTGACTATTCTCTTACACATAACAGTGGATACTGCAACCGTCGTACCACACTCTTTCATCTCAAGCGGGGCAAAAAATATATTAATCTATTTCAAAAGAAAGACAGCTTCACAGCGAAAGTGAGCGCCTCCCTGTCCATATTGGCTTTGAATTTGAGTTTTCATAAATTGATTGGTCCTTGCGTCGAAAATATCTCTCTCAATTTTTTCGCCACTTTTTGTTTCCTTTAGCACGATAGTGTAAGGGGCCGCTGGAAACTCACGTCTGTTTTGAGAAATCATTGCATCGATATATTTTTGTGTGGGACGGGGGTCATGGTCTTTCTGGTAATCTTCAAGAATTTTCCAAATATGCTTTTCGTTGTCGACTTTATGGAAAAGGGTCACCATTTTTTTGTTTCGGATTTGGCTGGAATATTTACGATAAGTGGCCTCAGCTTCGGGGTTAATGCCAAGAGGGAGTACTAAATCTCTTTGCAGCTTGAAAAAGGCCTGATAGTGGTCAACAAACGTTTTTCTGTCAGCCTCTTCAGGAATGAGAGTCCTTAAAGTCTTATTTTCCGCATCGAAGTCTTGTAAATTCACACTAGATGCAGCAACTAAAATTTTTCCAAGATTGTATCGACCTTGACCAAAAGGCTCTTCACCTCTCCATGCTTCGATTCCTTTTTCATTACCGGCCATGGCCAACTCCAGGAGAGTTTTCGCTAAATTTTGACCAGCTTGAGTTTTTAATAGCTCTTCTTTGAATTCGGAAAGGGCTCCGGCTAGTCTGAGGATTTCAGTTTTCTTAGTCTTTTGGAAAACCGTTTCGAAGCGTTCAAACCACTCTTTTTCTGAGGGCAAGTTGGCTAACAAATGAGATGGCAACGTTTTAAGCCAACTGTCACGAATGTCTTTTAATAAATCGCGTTTGTAGACCTCAGTGTCTCCCATGAAACCATCATCATCTAAAATGCGAACTCTGGGGTAACCATCAAAAGCCGAATAAGTTCCAAAATCTAACATACGACCATCCAAGGCGGCGTTGGTGGGGCTTGTTCCACCGTGGAATAGACTATGGGTCCAGGCATAGGCATGTTGAATAGCTTGCCGATCGATGAATTCAAAAATCCCGGAGCGGAATCGCGCCACTTCACTTTTTGGAACAGGCCCGGCTGGTTGCGGTAAGGCCTCTACAAGATGTTTCATAGCCTCTTGAACTCGAGCGCGGTCGCGTGGATCATTCATTTTTTCAGAGGTGGGATTGATGACAAAGTGGCCTGGTCGCAGTGGATCCTCTCGAACAATCAAAAATCTTGGTTGCGGTTCCTGTTCTCCAGAAGCGACCATAGATCCGGTTGCGATGATAGCGACAACTCGGTAGGCTCCGAAAGGAAGTTCTTCAGCTAAAAGATTGCCCCAGATCGCCTCATGAATTGCCTCGGGTAAAAACGAAGCGCCGTTGCGATGATAGGCATCCGTATTTGGATTGACCATGGGGGTGCGACCGCTTCCTTTAATCTGCCATTCTTCATCTACAATTGCGGCACGGCCGCTGCCAAAATTTTCGTTTAAACCAATGCCGCCGTTGCCATCCACATAGGCTGTTTTGACATTATCGAGGTAAACGTCAGCAAACTCGCCATCGACCGGGGAGGCAAAACCAAATTTCTCCAGCACCTGATCCAAACTGATTCCCCGGGCTTGAAGATATTCTTTGTTTACATATACTAAAGTAGGATGAGACAGCTTTCGAAGCGGCATAGTGATATACGTGGCTGCCCCCAGGAGTGCCTGATTTTTAGGGGGCGCACACGGAGCCTTCAGGGCGTAAGTTATTGCCAGGGGGAAAATGAACCATAGAACTCGAGCCATCATAGCCTTACCTTTCCAATTAACAAGACCCAATCCAGAGATGCCAAAAAATGGCCTTCTGCTGATTAGATCCTGAACAATCACCACAAACTCAATTGGGTTTTTGTTCAAAAGTTCCTCTTGGAGGAGGTCAATGCAAAAGAAGTGCCTGTTCGAATTGATAAGTACATGCTCAGACCTAGGTCCTTATGAGAATTTCTTAGATCTTTTCTGGAGGGCTCAAATAAAAATTAACAATCATACTTAGGAAGTGACCTATGACAGTGTTGGGGGTATAGGAATGAACTTGATACGCATGAAGGGAATTACATGGATTCACAAATTCATTTTCCGCAGGAAACGGATTCTGTCGAGATCAACTCGGTCCTTTTTAACTTTCGGAATATAAAGACTGTCATTAAGGATTTTTACAGGAAAGTAGCAATGGATCCGGTATTAAGCGTTCCGTTTCAATCAGTGGAAGATTGGCCGCATCATGTGGTGCGCTTAACTCACTTTTGGTGGATTCGTTTTGGCGGGGACTCTTACCTGAACGTTTCCTACAATCCCCCGGAAAAACATTTCCATGCCGGGTTCAACCAGGAGTTCCTCACTCGTTGGCTTGGTTTATTTCAAGAAACTTTGCAAGATAAATTAAGCTTGGAGCAGGCTACACTGTGGGGAGTTATCGCCGAAAGAATGGGCGTCGCCCTCACTTTTAAAAATGATCTTT
>DATBTE010000413.1:0-3601 GCA_036559425.1 Pseudobdellovibrionaceae bacterium
AAATAGCAATATTTCAACAATACTTCCTCCCGCCAGCAAAACCTTGATTCCTATAAAATTTCAAGCTGAATATGCGGATATGGGGCTGATCCTGAATGACTTTTTATTAAAGGACGAGCTCAATACACTTTTTGAATCAGAAATATTATTAAGCTTTCCGAACACCCTGAGTCTGCCCTCTCGGCAATCCCTCAAAATCGAGAAAAAAGAAAAAATTAAATTACGAGAGTGATTAATTTTATTAACCGGTGTTGCGCATGCCTGCGGCAATGCCATTGATCGTAATAACCAGTGCTTTCTTAAAGATTTCCGAGTTTGGATCTTTTCTCAGACGACGGAGAAGTTCAATTTGCATCAAATTAATGGGATCGACATAGGGATTGCGAACTTGAATGGATCTCTTCAACGTAGGGTTGTCTTCAACTAAAGTCGAATGCCGGTTAATTTGCAAAACAAAATCCGTGATTTTTTGCAATCGAAACCTCATTTCTTCCCCAATCGGCTTCAAGGAGTTGGGAACTAAAGCTTCATCGTACAGGGCAGCAATGCGCGAGTCCGACTTTGCCAGAACCATTTCCACTAAATCAATTGTGGAACGAAAAAAAGGCCACTGCTCATACATCGTGCGAATTTCTTCCAAAGCACCTTTCTCGATGCTTTTTTCAAATGCCTTCTCCATCCCTAACCAAGTCGGAAGATGAAGCCTGGTCTGCGTCCAGGCAAAAGACCATGGAATCGCCCGTAAAGATTTAATCGCGCCAGTGCCTTTACGCCGTGGCGGTCGACTGCCAACCTTAAGAAAAGCAAGCTCCCGCTCTGGCGTGGCCGCCTGAAAGTAGTCAATAAATTCCGGCGTGTGCTCGATGACTTGGCGGTAAGAAATCTCAGCGCTTTCGGAGAGTTCTTGCATGTGTTTTCGCCAAGCCGGAGTCGGCGTAAGAGCCGGCCGCAGCGTCGCCTCTAAAACTGCTGAAGAATAGAGTTCCAGATTTCGAATAGCCAACTCAGGCAATCCAAACTTCGTTAGAATCATCTCTCCTTGTTCAGTGACCCGCATAGTGCCCTGAATACTACCGGGAGGCTGCGCCGCAATCGCCTTATAGGTTGGACCACCCCCGCGACTGACACTGCCACCACGACCGTGAAAAAGCGTGCCGTGCACACCGTAGCGCGTGCACACCTCAGTGATTACTTCCTGGGCTTGATACAATTCCCAGGAGGCGGTCAAGCGGCCGGCGGTTTTCGCAGAATCCGAATAGCCAATCATGATCTCTTGTTGACCTTTGATTCTCTGTAAGTACCAAGGAACTGAAAATAAAGCCTCCAGCGTTCGACCGGAATTTCGCAGATCCTCCACTTGTTCAAACAAAGGAACGACTCGCAAAGGCACTTTCACCGCACAGGCTTTCTGCAACCACTCAACCGCCAAAATATCCGAAGGCTCCCGGGCCATCGAAATCACATAAGCTCCCATGGAATCCGCAGGTAAATCCGCCAATACCTGGAATGTGCTAAGTGTATCGGCGTCTTCATCATTTAAAAACAAAGACTCTGGAATCACCGCTTGAGAATTTTGCAAGTCGGCGACTAAAAACTCTTGCTTTTGTTTTTCGCTAAAACTTTGATAGTCGCCCACACCACGAGCCTGGAGAATCATTCGCAACAGGGAAGCGTGGCGCGAAGAGTCCTGACGCACATCCAAGCGCACCAGCGTAAGACCAAAGACATGCACTCTGCGAATGACATCCGCCAAACGCCCCTCAGCGATAATTCCGGCACCAGTTTTAATTAAAGAATGATATGCCAACATCAGCGGCTCTAATAGCTCTTTGGCTTCCGTAAAAACTTTTTCTTCTCCAACGCCTGACCGCTTACCAGGATGTACGCGTTTATTGTAAAGTTCATAATAATAAAAGCCCGTGGCTCGCATCCGCTCCCGCAAAGGACGTAACAAAGCACGATAGGGTTCTAAACGGGAACCCACCACTGCTTTTAGTTCCGCACTGCTCTCTTGCATCGAAAGGTCTTTCACCAAAGCTTCTAATTCCACATAGTATAACTCAGCCGCAAGCCATCGTGTCATGTACACTGTTTTACGAGTCATCTCCGGCGTCACCGAGGGATTTCCATCACGATCTCCTCCCATCCACGAATCAAAACGGATGGGACAAGACTCTAGCGGAAGCGAGTGACCAAGGTGCTTGCGCAATACTTCATCCATTATACGCAAATAATTAGGCAGAGCATTCCAGAGAACTGTCTCGAAAATAACTAGGCCACCTCGAGCCTCCTCCACGGGTGTAGGGCGCTGTTCATGGATTTCACTGGTCATCCACGCTGCCATAATTTCTCGTTTTAAAGCAATCCGAAGCTCACGTTTTTCTCGCGGAGTGAGATCTTTACGATCTTTCGTATTGAGACTCTTGGCGATGTTCAAATATTTACTCTGCAAAGTACGACGGTTGATCTCGGTGGGATGAGCCGTTAGCACGAGTTGAATACGCATGTCCTTAACAGTTTGAAGAATTAATTCAGGACTTTGCCCTTGACGAAGAAGTTCACTGACAACGTCCTCAGTAGAGCCGCGTTGAGCGCTCGCGCCCGCCTTTAATTCATAATCCCTTCGACGACGGATACGATGATGATTCTCCGCAAAGTTGGCCAAAGATAAAAACTGAGAAAAGGCCCGTGATAGAGGAATCATTTGCTCAGCACTTAAATTTCTCAGCAAGTCCAGGAGATGATAAAAATCTTTATCTTTCCCTGCACGGCCACTTTTAGAAAGCTTTCGTACAGTTTCCACACTTTCAAAAAAATCAAGACCTAGCTGCTCTTTTAAAACTTCGCCGAGAAGATCTCCTAACAAGTGAATATCTTCTTTTAAGAAAAAAAGAGGATCTTTCATCACGCTCCCATCATTTAACTCACTCAACCCTAGCCCCCCTTGCTTAAAAGTCAAGTTGAAGGTCAAGGTGAATGAGCTGAAAAACAGGGATCTTTGACACAACTCTCTGTTCAGAATATCCTGAAAAAGGTTAACGACCAAATAACTCTTTAAATTGAAAGGCGAAGATAATGGCATCCCCCGAAAAATATCGACGTCTAGTAAAAGCAATACAAGGTTTTGACAATTTTAATTTTTTTGTAGATCTCATTGTCCTCTCTTTATTTGCGACTATCTCCATCGCTGTCGCTAATAAATTCCTTCCTAAAAAACTTTTAGATATGGACTGGTTCGATCTATCATGGCGAACAATTGGGGCTTGTTTCTTTATATTTCTAGTTCTTTTAATTACTCAACTCCGTAAGGAGCGAAAAAGAAGAATCCTGTCTGCCTTTGAACAAGAAGCGGCTATCAAAGCGGCTCGAAAAAACAATTTCAGGAAATATTAAACTGAAATACAAAACTAATTTATATTTATATAATTCGCCGTTCAAAAAAAATAAACCAAGACTTTATCGAGAACCTATGGCTTTTCCGTCCCTTTTGTTAGCACTATCGTCCAGAACTTAGCCTTTAGGCTATCAGCCTCAGCCCTTTTTGATGTCTAATGTTATATTATAAAGGAGGTCTGAATCATGAGTTTAAATAGAAATTATT
>DATBTE010000414.1:0-5220 GCA_036559425.1 Pseudobdellovibrionaceae bacterium
TTTAGTATTATGTTTAAGCTTTTATCAGGACGATCGGCTTGGACCTTGATTACACGAACCAGTTCTATAATTCTTAAACTCCACACCCATCTCTTGGCCTTCGAGAGCTATGGCGAGAAGCCCCAGCTTAGCACTCCAACCATAGACATTTTCTTGAGGGCAGCCCTCGGCACGAACGGAAAGATCAGAGACGCACAGGCGTTTGTAAACAGCTCCCGGGCTATTCAGGCTTTCGGTCGAGCTTTTTTCAGAATGGGTCCTTAAGAACCCTCCTGCGAGCTCACACCCAATCATATAAATGACCGGTTCAGCTGAAGCATTGTCCGCTTGTACAATGGACGGAATGCCTTCCTGAATAATGACTTCTTCAACGTCACGACTGCCTTTTGCGGCTTTCATTTTTTTACGGGATTTGTAATTCCATTGGCGAACTTCTTCTCCAGATCCCACTCGAATCACCGCTAAACCATAAGTCCCCGCATTGTTTTTTACAAATACGAAGGGCTCTTGCATGATACCGCGCTTTTGGTATTCGACCTTTAGGCGTGCTAACATCTGATCCACCCGGTCTGCCAAATCATTGCGGCTTTCGTCGCTGTTGATGTCGAAGTGAGAATATATTTCGGTTTCCACCCTCAATAAGAAAGGGTCAAATTTCGCCACTTCCGCAAATTCGTTGACGAGTTCATTATAAAATTTAAAATAACGGCTTTTCTTGCGCTGATACCAACCAAACTCACGCGGTGGATTTATTGCGAAATCCAGGGTTTTCGCCCATTCCTCGTAGGCTTCAGAAAAATCATTATTACTGATGACCAAATCGGGCTTGAACTCTTTTAACAGCGATCCCTCTTTCAAAGCGGAATTCACCGTTAATTCACGTCCGGCAGAACTTAGAATTTTTAATGGCTCTGGAAGGTCACGCGGAATTGCAATGCGCACGGTTTTACCGGCCTGCTCGATCAAAGATTGGATCGTATATACATTTTCCCAGTAGAAGGCATTGTTGGTGTGTTCTTCGGTAACCAAAAGAATATTTCTTACGCTCCGGCCATAATGCTTATCAATATAGGTGGCCATTAAACCAACTGAAGTTTCCTTGTCTACGGGACAGATATTGTTAAACCCTGCTGGAAAAATATTGGCATCCACATTAGAAACTTTGTAGCCGGCATCACGGATATCGTAGCTGGAATAAATCGGATAGGCCACGCCACTAGTCTTTGCCGCAAACCATTTGCAGATGGCATCCTTATGTTCGAGTATCTGTCTGTGCAATAGTTGTTTTACCATGAGAGGGCTTCTCCTATAAATTTGGATCTTCAGAAGGAACAATTTTGACCGGAGCTTTGGGTTTCTTAGCAGCTTTAGCTCGGCCGGACATCAGCGGAGTATAAAGGGCCTCCCCTAAAATCGCGTGAACCCGGGTTTGAAGCTCTTCCAAAAAATTAAAAAATTCACTTTGATACGGATTGGTGGTTTGTTCTCTGCCTGGGCGATAGAGTTCCGCTTCTTTGATAAGATCAGAGAAAGATCCCATTAATCGAAGCTGCTCATCTTTTTTCATTTTTTGCGCAACTAGAGGCTCATAGCCCGGCTCTTCTGGTAAGGTTTCAATCGCTTTCCATAGATCCAGGTAAGTTGCACGGATACTTTTAAGCGCTTTCGCCGACCACACAGAATCATTGTATTGCAATGCCTCGATCAAATATTTTTGCACCGCCGACTGTCCTTGAATAATGGTTATGATGTTGTCGTTTGACAATTGCTGAGTCGAAATTGAACCCATATTAAAATAAAGTTCAGCCAACCACTTATCTGTTAAAGGCTCATTGCGTGACTCAAGAGTTCTTTTTAATCCTTTATCGGCTTCGCTCAACCATTTCTGCGCTTCTTTAGAATTATTTTCTTTTGCATAGATCATGGCCAAACGCGAAGGAATCTCGGCGTTGATCACTTCCGGTGGAAGATATTTGTGATATTTAGCCGCTTCAACGAGAACGGTGATGACTCTCTGGTTGTCCCCTAGAGCTTCGTAGACATAGGAAAGTCTATAAAGACTTTTAGCTGAAATCTCGGGCTGGTTTTTCCCTGAAATGGTAGAGATGGCTTTGTAAGTATCTGCGGCCTCGGTCCAGCGACCCAGCTCCTCGAGAGCTCCCGCTTTCATAAATCGCGCTCGCTGAAGCTTCAAAGAATAAGGATAGGCCGTTTGGAAGGTCTCAATACTTTGCAACGCCGCCTCGAAATTTTGTTCTTTCAGCTTCTGTTCAATGAGTTGAAAGTCGTCATTTTCGCGAGCCTCCAAAATAAAGGCCTGAGTTGGTTGCTGCTTTTTATGAAAAACGGGAAATAAAGAACAACCAGCGAAAAGGAAAATCACCGATAAGATTATCCATAATCTCACTTTTAGCCCTCTTTTTCTTTCAAAATCTCTGCCACTTTGATCAAGCCATGAAGATCTGAGATAGGATCCGAAAGCTCCGGCAGTCTTAATACTTGAACACTCTTACTAATATGAGCCGCAAATTTTTTATGCTCACGATCCCGCTGGGAGTAAAAAGCTTTCTCCTGTTGATATAAAGTGAAAATCTTTTCGCTGCCGGCAGGAGCTTCGTACAAAGGATTTTCTTTATCGGAAAACCACTCAGGATAGGAACGATTCAGAATCACAGAGCGCAGATTATAGCCGCCTTTACGAATTTCGCGCAGAAAGTATTCTGCCTCTAAAAGCTTTGCCTGATCGAAACTGGTCACCAGACAAAATTGCGTATCAGAACTGACCATCATGCGGTGAACATTGATAATCCGGGCTTCGAGGTGCTCTTGCCACTGTTCAATGCTCATGAAGAAATCCGAAAGCTCTCTCAGAAGTTCGCTGCCAGTCACGGACTCCATGATATTCAAAACTTGCTTGGTTCCGGTGTTCAGAATATTCAGAAAAGTTCCGCCCACCGATTTATTTTTCGACTCACGAAACCAACGGGCCACTTTGTCGTTAAAAAGCACGGCCAGTTTTTGGGGCGCGTTTAAAAAATCTATGGCATGTTTTGACGGAGGCGTATCTAAAATAATCAGATCAAATTCTTTGGATTCAAAACAAGAATAAAGTTTTTCCAGCGCTGTGAAATCCTGTGACCCACTCAGACTAGTTGAAAGTTGTTGATAGAGTCTGTTTTGAAACAACTTTTTTGCCGACTCTGATTTCCCTGCCGCTCTTAATACGAAATCATCAAAGGTTTGCTTATGATCAACAATGGAGGCAAAGAGTTCCCCTTTAAAGTTCTGGCCGGGAACGCGGGTAATGTCTTTCTTACCTTCAATACCCAAAGTCGTCGCCAAGCGTTTTGCCGGATCAATGGTCAAAACTAAAACCTTGAGACCCTGTTGTGCTGCCCGGACTCCCATGGCCGCGGCCAAGGTGGTTTTTCCGACGCCACCATTGCCTACACAAACGAGTATTTTCATGAGAGCCTCGAACTGATCTGGGCTAATACTTTCTCCACCTCATGGTCCCAAATCGTAGGTAAGCATTGCACCTGGGTATCCATTCTTTGCAAACGTATTTTCATCTCGTGATGATAATGGCGATTTCTTTGGTCATCTTCAGCAAAAGCTCGAAATTCTTCAAAAGAAGAAGTTTGCGCTGAGACATACTCCTTCAAGGGAATTGCCTCCTCTAAGAATTTATTAAGAACAAGTTTTGCTTGAATACCGTAATGATCTTTCAGTTGCTGATAGAGTTCTTCGCTTTCCCGCACGGGAAGCTCTTCGGGAAGGCAAACTAAGTAGTATTGGCAAAGGCTTGGGTCTCGCAAAACTTTGTCGATACCACGGCTTTGCTCTCCCATGGGGCCAAACTTTACTGCCATCGCCATTCCTTCTGCGGCTCCCATAAGAGCCATGAAATGGCCTGTGGCATAACAGTCCACGACGAGGCAGTCATAAGAAAGAGGAGGGCCATGATGACGGGGTCCACTAGTGGCTTTTCCCATAATGGCAAGTTCTGGTAACGCAGGCGCCACATTAATAAAGGCCTTCATCACGGCATTTTCAAAAAAAAGCCGGTACAGAGTTTCAACTTTAATGAGATGGATAATATATTCTCGAAGGCAATTTTGCCCTGTCCACAGGGCTACTGAAAAATTTTCCTTCACTTTTACTGGCTCAAATCCCACCTTCGGGAGCTGAAAATAATCTTGGTAAAAGCTCTGGTCCCCTATTTCCACAAGCAAAGTTCGCTGACCGGCTTGAGCCTTTTTCAGAGCCAAAGCTGCTGCTACGGTGGACTTTCCCACCCCTCCCTTGCCGGTCACGAATATAATTTCTGATTTCATAGGTCCTCACAGTGTCGCTGAGCTTGGAATCTAAGGCATTACGCTCGGCGGCAATTGCTTGCTATTCAGAGGGCAATCTTCTAGTATTCCGATTCATTTTGACGCTACTGCAAAACTGAGGAGCCCTCATGAAAACCAATATGGAGAAAATTTCTTCTCTGCATCACAAAATCAATGTTCAAGTTCCTGTAACGGTTGTGCAAACAGCTTTCAACAGAATCTTTAACAGCATTCAAAAAGAAGTAAGTATAAAAGGATTCCGTAAAGGTAAAGCGCCACTCACCACCATTAGGAGTATGTACAACGACCGCATAAAACAGGATGTGGCTCAAGAGTTGATTCAAATGCACTACATCAAGGCTTTGACTGAACATAAGCTCGAGCCTATTAGCAACCCTGAATTTGAATTCGACATTCCTGCTGAAACGAAAGAATTTTCTTTCTCCGCCACTTTCGATGTTCGCCCCGAAGTAAACTTGAAAAAGTATGAAGGTTTCGAAGTCGAAAAAGAAAAGTTTACTTTCGACGATAAAAAAATCGACGAAGTTCTTCAGAACATCCGTAATTCACGTGCGTCTTTCGAAGATGTACTTGAAGTTCGCCCTGCTCAGATGGGCGATGTCGCGATTATTGATTTCGCTGGTTTCGTAGATGGAAAGCCTCTCGAAAACGGCACAGGTACTGATCATAACCTTGACCTGGGCACCAAACAATTTATCGAGGGTTTTGAAGAAGGCATCGTCGGTATGAACGTCGGCGATTCAAAGACTTTAAACTTGAAATTCCCAAATCCTTACCACTCTGTAGAGTTGGCAGGAAAAGCAGTCGAGTTTAAGGTCACACTTAAAGGGATGAAAAAGAAAGTATTGCCTGAGCTGAACGA
>DATBTE010000415.1:0-1911 GCA_036559425.1 Pseudobdellovibrionaceae bacterium
ACTCTCGGGTTGCTCGATTTAGCTTCTTTGATTTTGGCAAAATGTTTGATGTACCGAATCCAAATTGCATCTTTTTCTTTCACGGCATCTGAAATTGATTGTTTGCCTTCGTCATCAACAGCAATAAGATCAATTTTATCATGATCCATGTCAGGATTTTTTAAACAGTCCTGATCACATTTGTAGGCTTCATTTTGAAATTCAAGAGGTTCTAGTAGGGTAAAGTTATCCACCAGTAATTTTAGCTCTGAAATATAGGTTGGCTCATAGTGATCTCTATCTCGAAGGCGCTGGTCAGTTTCGATCGCAAGGAATAAAATAAATTTATCGGTGTCAGTTGGCCTCATCAGCAGTTCTTTTACACTCGTGGAATTATAAGAATTCTCTTCGATCACATATTGGGAGATTTGCTCGACAAGATCATGATGATTGAGATCGGATTGTCTCACTTTTAGGTAGTCAGCGCCTCTGCCGTTGGGGTGTTCTTCTCCGTCAGCCAAGCTGAACAATGTTTTTTTGAGAAGATCTTGTTTTCTTTTGGCATAATAAGCCGATTCACCAGCTGCTTTATCCACAGACATTTTTGGTAATTTTGGTGTTATGTATTCGATGGAAACAGCTAGCCTTCGAATTTGCTTATTGTTTGCACAATATTGGCCAAAAATTTTATCACTTCCAAGATTACTCTTTGATATCGACACCGGAGGAGGGCTGGTCGTAGCACATCCGCTAATAAGAGCTGTAAAGACAAAGCTATTTTTCAAACAAAACTTGAATGGTTTCATTATCTGTCCTTTTTTTGAGCTGAATTGTCTTTGGCTTATATTCTCGCACCCTAATAATGGCCTTTTTGTCGGCATCAGATATATCCAACTCAACCGGATTACTTTTACATTCTACGGTTCGAGGCCTGTCACCTTTAATAATAATTGATTCACATTTTGGGATGGTCGACAAAAATACAGTTTTGCTTGAATGGTCTGACGTCATTGCAGAGGGCTTGCTATATGAAAGATTGGTGTCCTCTGCTGTGACGGGGTCAGAAGAATCTTTTATGGGCTTAGCTTTAACCCGATTTAGATCAAATTTGCATTCGAGCCAAATACTGTATTGTGAGTCTGTTTCTTCGAGCTCATCTTTGGTTGGATCGCAGATCAAATTACTCAACTCATCGTCGCTTGAAACCTCTTGATGATAGCCAACAGATTTTTCAGTCTCGACTGAGAGCGATTTAACTTTTATTTTGGATATGAAAAACTGGCTGGCACTTAGCTGGCACGATTTTAGCGCTTCACTGCGCGCAATATCAACAGATGGTCCAACCCCATGACAGACGGTGCGAAGCGAGGACCCATTTAATTTAGTGCTGTTATTGGCTGCCCACGTTGGAATCTTGGCATGGGCCGCCGACGCTATAAAAATGGAGGCCATAATAAGTGTTTTCATATGGCCCATATTGATTATTTGCTTTCTTGAGCGGGTTGGTTGTTTTCAACAAACTTATCCCAATGTGCATCAACTTTTTTTGCGAAATCTTTTGATAACCCACCTTTGCCTTGAGATTTTTTGATAGCTTCAAAAATTGCTCGCTTAAATTCATCTTCTGGCATGGTGACAGTTGAAAATACTTTATACTGAGTGAGGCGCTCACCTGAATCTTGGGTCGTGGCGACTTTTTCCCAATAGTTTTTTCCAGGTCTAATGGTGCTGGTGACTAGGTTTGATGCCTCTGCTCCAATATATCGAGCTTGTGTTGCATTTATCGAGGTACCCTCTTCCGCATTTTGAAATATAAACTCTAGTTTCTGTTCAATAGCACCTGCAATGGCAGCTTTTGCATTGTTTTGTGCTATTCGATAGGCTGCTTCGACTCGATCGCTTGCAGGGATGGTTGTCATTCCAGTTGAAACG
>DATBTE010000416.1:0-8008 GCA_036559425.1 Pseudobdellovibrionaceae bacterium
ATATCAGTGTGGTGGATTTTCCTCAGGGGATTCACTGTACATTGCCAGTTCCCTATGATTGGAAAGCGATCAGTACCATTTTGCAGTCTTATTTCTTGTCCCATTCCCCAAATTTTAAGCTCAAAGAACAGGCCCTTGAAATGGAGCTTGGAGATGAGAGCAATCGAGATTTTTATAATGGCGCCATTAAAGTCAGTTATAAAGTTCAACAGCCTGAGCCAAAAGAGAATTTTATTCGTCTCACGGTGGAGTTGGAAAATGAAAAAGAAAAGCGAGAAACTCTAAAATTAAATCTCCCTTTATCTCAATTTGATTTTCATTTTTTTAATAAAGAATTGAGTTCGTCCGAGCAAGCTATGATGGAACGATGGGTGAATCAAAACCTTTCGATGAAAGTGATCACCAAAGAAGGAAAACCCGCCTTAAGGGCTACTTGGTATTTAGCCCCTTAGAGTTTATATTTCGATCTTGAGTTCAATCTCAATCTTCCTTACTTCAAAGCCTGTTCGATATCTGTGGCGATGTCTTTTGGTTCTGTATTCGGGGAATATCTTTTTATGACTTGGCCGTCTTTGCCAATTAAAAATTTAGTAAAATTCCATTTAATAGCTTCTGTTCCCATAATTCCCGGAGCAGCTTGTTTAAGCCAGGTATACAATGGATCAGCACTGTTCCCGTTCACATCTATTTTGGCCATTAAAGGAAAACTCACGCCATAGTTCAGTTTACAAAAGTCTTTGATTTCTTCAGCGGTCCCTGGCTCTTGAGCGCCAAATTGATTACACGGAAATCCAAGAACAGTGAAACCTTGATTTTTATATTTTTCATAAAGCGTCTCTAGACCAGTGTATTGTGGAGTGAACCCACATTTGCTGGCGACGTTTACTATCAAAAGCACTTGGTCTTTGTATTTTTCAAGTGACATATTTTCATTTGTTGGTGTTTTTACCTGGAAGGAATAAATATTTTCATCTGACATGGTATGACTCCTTTGATAAAGTTCTATTATAGATAATAGATGCAGCTAGGGCTCTGTAAACATAGCAACATATAAGAAGGCTTGAAAACTTTAAAATTTAGAAGTCACTGCGCGATAGCTTGCGATAAAAAAATTGCCGGGGTGAATGCCCCGGCAAATGTGATTAAGCGATGTTAAAAAGGTGAACTTTAGTGACTAGTGGCATCTGATGGGAAGCCATCAAAAACTTCAACATCATCGATCCATTGATAACATGGATAGTAGCCGCCCGTGTAATTTTGGAAGAGCATGATACGATTGATAGGTAAGTTATTCACTCCCATATTGGGGCCTCTGAAATCAGCGATAACACGACCATTTACCGCAGCCCAAAGTCTTCCGTCACTGCCGCTACTTCTATGGGTATAGGTTTCGAATTTGAACCAAGTTCCTGTTGGAACAGGCACACCCGAATCTGCTTTATGGTAGTAAACAGTTTTTGGAGCTCCGGAGTTTGCCACGTTGTCCGCAGTAGCGTACCAATTAAGCTGGCGGCTTGAGTTCATGTTTATTCCAATAATGAAGCGATAGTCTCCTTGCCAGTTGGATCCTTGTCCTCCACTCTTCCACTCGGAAAGAACGCGCCACATTCCATATCCTCCGTCAGGAGTTTGACCAGGAATGAGTTGGTTCGTCGCCATATCCGCCTGAAACTTAACCCAATAACGAATGTACATATTTCCTTGTTGAGCAACACTGTTCGTAGGGCCAATGATGTAAGGATCTTGACGGACCGAATTTCCACCATAACCTCCTAATAGTGTTTGATAGAAGGCACGGGTAGGAGTCCCGTTACGGCCAGTGACAGTCTGAATTTCATTTTTAACATAATTTCCAATTGTTGAGGGCGTTACAGGTACAGTGCTGAGAAGTTGCAAATAACTATTATTGCTGCTGCCCCAGAAGCTTACCGGCCACGAAGTTCCGCCAGCATCTTGGCCTGTGAGTTGCTGTGAGCATTCAGTGCTGCCGCAAGAGTAGGGTGTGCCTAAGTTTACGCCATTTTCAAATCCAGATTTAAATAGAATATTCGCGCCTGTTGGAGGCGGTGGTTGAGGTGTTGGCGTTGGGGTTGATACTGGAGCTGGAGCAGGAGCAGGAGCAGGAGCAGTCACTGGGACACTCACTAATTCCAGAGCGAATTTTTGGTTGCATGTATCAACGAGGTTCTTTTGCACGATGCCGGATCCTGCACTGATTCCTGCAGTTTCTAAATACATCTGAGTGTGTTTAACTTTAATTCGGTAGAAATTATCGGCACCTTTGAAAAAGGTAAAACTTTGATGTGGGACATTCACATAGTCCCATTCTGAAAGGGTGGCTCCTTCGGTAAGAGAACCACTGGAGATGCCGAACGAGCGTGAACTATTGCTATTAATGAATTTATAACCACCCATAGTATCAGGTGCAATTTTGTAAACCTGGCTTGAAACCACAGGGCTGGCTTTTGTTTGAAGTACGATAGGCTCCCCAAGAGCTAAACCGGGGCTTATTGCCGCGATCAAGCTTTGATTGCAAGCATTAGCAATGCGATAAGTTCCAGTCGCGATAGAAGTGGCTTGGGATGTAGGTTGAGTGGAGGGGACTGAAACAGGCGCGGTGACGCTTACTCGAGATTGGGCAATGTGTCCGCGAGAGTCTTGGACGGTGATAGTTACCGTGCCGGCGAAGCTCGGAGATGTAAAGCTAGCGATATTACCCTCCGAAGCGATCCTTCCAGCGGAAGCGGAAAATATATATCCACCACTTCCCCCTGAAGCCTGGAAGGTTCGTGAGGAATTGGTCTCAAGGGAAGCGCTAGTGGGACTAATGGTGACCATTGATTGGTATCTAGGCTTGGAAAGAGTCCCCATACTTGTTTGATCTTGAGAAGAACGGTTCTCAAGAGAGAATCCCGATTTAGTACAACCAGAATTCAATGCCATTGCCATAAGAACGGCAAAAGATGCATTCACTCGTAAAAACGAAATAGATTTTCTCATAATGATTACCCCCACCTGAGTTTGTTGCAAGAGTGGGGCCACAGAAAAAGTACTCCAAACTCATTGAGGAGCTTCAAATTTTCGATAAATTGGCAGTTTATTAACAATTGTAAAAAGATAGTCAACACTAGCAATATTCTAGTCATTTTATGTCTCAACGTGGAATTGCTCTTTAATATTTCCCCAGGTGAGCCGATACTTAAGTAGGGGAAGATTCATGAAATACTTTTTCACAATATTTTTCATAGGGTTCATTTTGTTTGGGCCTTTTGCTGCGACAGCCGGGTCCACTGCTGACGTAGAGGTCACTGATGGATATTTACTTTCTGATCCGGGAAGCTGGAAGTTTGTAAATCAGCCCACCCAGCCACAGAGACCGAAACCTAATACCAGAAACAGCACTAGTGGAAAGCAGCGGACGAGGAGTAGCCCTAATGCGAAATCGAAGCCTACTAATAATAATGACCCTAGCATGACTGAAAATTTCCCTACCGCTGCTGATGGAACTAAAAACTGCTACAAAAATGAAACATGTCCTCCTGAGCAATGGAATAATATTTCATGTACGTGCGTCGATCCATCTAATGCGAATAATCCAAACACTACAGAAGGGCAGAATAGAACGGCCAGGTCAGCGGCCATGAATGCCGCGATTCAAAAATGCTCCCAAGATACGGATGTCGCTAAATCTGATTGTGATCAGGATCATGATCCCGGCATTCAGGGTGCCCAAACCACTCTTTCAAATTTTGCGGTGGAGACCGGATCGCAATTAGGAATTGCTGGAGCTTGTAGCGGAATGGCAAAATATGTTGCGGGTGCGAATGCCGCTGTTATTTACTTTACTCAGAATTGTTCAAGTTCAAGAAGCAATTGTGTTACGAGCTGTCAAAAGGCTCGAACGGCTGTCAATGGAGCCTCGGCGGCAACGCAATCGGAAGTCACGGATTTATTAAATTCCTGTAAAGATCTCGATACCAAAATTCAGCAAGGCACTCAAGCTATTCAAAACTTGGTTGGGACTATTCAAAGTTCACAGTCCTGTGCGAAGCAGACAGATGCGGCTCTTGTGGATTACTGTGCTTCAAATCCTGGGGCCATTGGTTGCTCAGCATTGTCTACGGATTGCTCTAATCCCAGCGTAGCTGCCAGTAATCAGATTTGCATTTGCAAAAATAATCCCGGCAGTTCAGCTTGCACTGGGGCTCTTGCTAAAACCAGCGGTGGGGGTTTTGACTCTGCGAACATGAATGCTCTTCCCGGTGGAGCCGGGGGCGCTGCGGGGGTTGGTTCGCCAGGTTCGGATAACTTGATGGGTGATGCCAACTGGGCTGGCGATCCCAATTTGAAAGCTGATAAGCGTGCCAGCGAAGAAGCCGGTGGAAAAAAAGGAGGCCGACCCTTATTAGATGGAGGCGGAGGCGGTGGCGCCGGCGGAGCCGGAGACAAAGGAAAAGGCGGCGGTACGCCTGCTCAAGGTATTGCGGTCAATGCGGGGTTCCGCGGAGGCGGTGGTGGCGGCGGTTGGGGTGGAGAAGGAAATGGTGGTGGTGAGGGTGGTTATGCGGCTCAACTGCCATCTGAAGCCGGAGCTAAAGGACCCAACTTGCGTGATTTCTTGCCCGGTGGCGGATTAGATCCTAAAACTGTCAGCCGTGGGCTCGCGGGAATCTCGGGGCCTGATGGCATCACGGGACCTCACTCAGATATTTGGAAGAAAGTCCAACATCGTTATCAAATACAAGTGGAAAAATCGACTTTGATGCCTTAGGTTCATCGAAGTGAGGTTACGAGTTCAATAAATTTCTCGGCTCAATCAACTTATGCAATACCTGCAAAGCTGCAGCCCTGGCGGCAGCTTCTAAAAGAACCGTCACACTCATTGCGTGAATCATCACTTTGTAAGTCCGAATCTTAGCTTGCTCCAAGACCTTCATGACTTCTTGAGGAATCTCTGGCGTTGTGGAACCCGTGCAAGTCAAAGTGACCGACGAAAAGTCCGTAGGATTCAAATAGAAATCTTCATGGTGGGCGAGAGCATTCTTAATAGCCTTTATAATTTCTTGGGGGCCTGTCATCAAAAATAAAGTCCTGTGATCCGTACTTTCAAGATCTAGAAGTTGGGGGAAAGCAATTTGTTTATTTTCGAAATATTTTTTTAGAGATTCCAAGGCCGTACTGGCGGAGTCCCGTGCGCAACCAATTTGTAAAACCGTTTCATGGGAATTTAATGACAAAGCTTTGCATGATTCAAACATATTCAGTCCTTCTTCGACGAGAGTGCCTTCGGATGTTTTCGTGGCAGCTGGACCGATATATAAGCTGACCTTACGCAGCTTTGCCAGCTCCACAGAACGGTAATGGAGTACTTTTGCGCCCCAGAAAGTCATTTCTAACAATTGGTCATAATTTAATTCCTGCAGAGGGCGCGCCTCTTTCACCAGATTTGGATCCGCAGTGAAGACGGCGGGGACATCTTTTAAAATTTCACAGCGAGAGGCCTGAAAGAAAGCGGCCATTGCCACGGCCGAGGTGTCGGACCCCCCCCGCCCCAAGGTGGTGATTTCTTTAGTGACTGGAGAAACCCCTTGGAAACCTGCCAGAATGACCACTTTACCTTGATCTAAGGCTTCTTGAACGCGGAAGCCTTTGACGTCCACGATAAAGGCATTCACATGAGAATCAGTGGTTAAAATTCCCGCTTGACTGCCAGTAAAACTAATCGCCGGACATCCCAGGTCATTTAAGGCCATGCTCATCAAAGCCATGCTGATTCGTTCACCGACACTCAAGAGCATATCCATTTCTCGTTGATGAGGATTAGGAGAGATTTGCGTGGAAAGCTCGATCAGAGAGTTCGTGGTTTTTCCCATGGCGCTAACGACGACCACCAAACGGGTCGCTGAGCGCGCTTGTTCAGCCACCCTTTTTGCAACGGCTTTAATTTTTAGGGGATCCGCAAGAGTGGCGCCGCCGTATTTTTGAATAATAACTTTTGGTGTCGACATGTTGAGGGTCTACTCCCGGGATTTTCCAGTATACGCGGACACCATCGCACTCGCGCCCTTGGGGACACGAATAAAGTGTCTGTCAATCTGGCGAGGAATATATCCTAAAAGGATCTCAGCATTCAAATCTTTTAACGATTTGCGAGTGATTCCTAAATGATCCGCAACGCCATCGAGATCCGTTCCTCCAGGAACGGATACGATATCGTAATTTAAAGGGTCCAACTTCTCGATATCCCTGAATCCATAAAGATTGGGTGCTTTGGCAATTAACATGGCCGCCAATATTTTTGGAACATACTCCTGAGTTTCCTCAGGAAG
Source organism: Pseudobdellovibrionaceae bacterium (assembly GCA_036559425.1). Classification (GTDB taxonomy): domain Bacteria; phylum Bdellovibrionota; class Bdellovibrionia; order Bdellovibrionales; family Bdellovibrionaceae; genus JACMRP01. Next base: position 6,330 of record DATBTE010000416.1, read on the forward strand.
AGCTCCTTTTTGGACGAGCGTCCAAAAGTCCTTGGTTTGATATTTCTTAATCTGACGGCGGAGACCAGCCTCGCCCATATTGTAGCTTGCGGCGACCAAGTACCAAGAACCAAATTCTTCATGGAGTTCTCTTAAGTAACGAATCGCAGCCAAGGTGCTCTTTTTAAGGTCCCGGCGTTCATCCAGCCACCAATTTTTTTGCAGACCGTATCGACTTCCCGTCGGAGCGATAAACTGCCACGGCCCAACGGCCTCGGCCTCACTCACCGCTGAAGCGGAGAAACCACTTTCGATCATCACCATGAAAGCAAGGTCCATCGGTAGATTGGCGCGTTGCAATTCGGTTTGAATAAAGGGCATGAATTTCGAAGAGCGCGCCAACCATTCGCGAAACCACTTTTGACCTCGACTTTGGTAGTAGTGCACCCACTTGCTGACCTTCTTATTGTAAGTCACGGGTAAATCAAAAATCAGGGTATTGTTATTCACAACGGTATGACTATTTTTCAACGTGAGACTCTGCAGTTTTTCCTTGAGGCTGGGGGTAATACTTTCAGTCGAAGGCTTTTGGGCCGCCAGAGAGCCTAAAGAAAATGAGCCGAGTAGAATTAAAAAATACCATTTCATAAATTTATTATGGGTTTAGTTTTGAAGGAGCGTCGAGGACAATGAGGGGAGGGGGAACAAAAACTAGGCTTCATGGAGAAGGATTTCAGCATTAGGACCTTTGACTAAAAAATCAAGAACTGGCGAGAAACTAAATTTATGAAGATAAAATAATTAGGGTTGGCCCGTTACAAACTTTAATAGCAGGATCCCTCAGAGGATTCTTTGACAGCATACCCCACTGGCGACAAATTTCTGTCACCTCGACCTTTTGTAGAGAAAAGGCGCAAAAAAAAATCACGGCTCAGATCAAAATAACTTGAGTCTAATTCTTTATAGGCAACTAAAACTCGACCATAGTGCAGGCTCACGTCTGCATGAAGAAAAAAATCTTATTGGCATACGCCTTGCTCCAATCTTTTGCAAGGGGAGTATAAATGAGTACAAAAGGTGTTTACACGGCTCTGAGCGGTGCCCTTGCACAAAGTTTGAAACTTGACACCATCGCTAATAATTTAGCGAATGTGAATACTCCGGCTTTCAAGCGTGACCAACAGCTCTTCAATGAATATCTCACAGCCAACGAAAAACCTCCGGAGGTGATTCAAGTCCCGCGCGTGCCCGCATCGATTGAAAGTTTTTATGATATGCAGGGAGGAGATAAAAGCTTTGTCGACACCAAGGGGACTTTCACGGATTTTTCTCAAGGCGGTTTAAAACCCACAGGTAATACTTTAGACGTGGCCGTGGATGGAAAAGGATTTTTTGAAGTCGCGACTCCCTCAGGAGTTAAACTCACGCGGGCAGGAAATTTCACCATGGACGGGAACGGTCAGCTCGTGACTAAAGATGGATTTCCCGTTTTAAAAAATGGGGAATTGGGCTCGGATCCCGCTGCACGTACCATTCGCTTTGAAGGCAGTGGCCCCGTCAGCATTAATGACAGCGGTGATGTTTACCAAGGGACCGAACTTTTGGGTCGATTGTCTTTGGTGGAAGTGAAAAATCCGGATTCATTACAGAAAATGGGAAACTCACTTTATGGGTTCAAAAAAAATATGGCTCCAGAGATG
>DATBTE010000417.1:0-1957 GCA_036559425.1 Pseudobdellovibrionaceae bacterium
CTTTACTTGGCGGGATGGGATTGTGCTCTGATGCCTTTCGCGCTCAATGATTCGACTCGTTTTATCAGTCCGACGAAAACACCTGAGTACTTAGCGGCTGGCAAACCAGTGGTTTCCACGGCCATTCGTGATGTAGTGAATCCATACGGAAAAAACAGGTTAGTCTATATCGCAGAGACCGCTGAAGACTTCGTGGACATGGCGGAGATGGCCATACGCGAAGCTCAAAATGACCAAAGGCTGCGAAAGGTGAATAAGTTTTTAGAAAACACCTCTTGGGATAACACATGGAATCGCATGGCGGAACTGGAGTTTAAAGCGGATAAAATGAAGCCTGCGTTGGTGTTGTGAAAACAAATTCTCACAATTTATCAAAAGACTCCAAAGAGCCTTTAGAGGTGTGGGCGGGGTTAGAGTGCACGGTAAACCGTGTTGGCGACGATTTTTTCAATCAGTGTGATAAAAGCGGCCATTACCGGAGAGAGGGGGATCTTGAACATTTTGCGCGGCTGAATATTAAAAAAATTCGGTATCCTTGCCTTTGGGAAGTGGTTTGCCAAAAAGAGGAAGGTAAATACAATTGGAGCGAGCTTGATAAAAAGTTGCTTGAGTTTCAACGCCTGGGTTTGCAACCTATTCCGGGGCTTTTGCATCACGGAAGTGGTCCTTCTTTTACAAGTTTGATGGATCCTCTTTTTCCAGAAAAATTCGCGAACTATGCCAGGGATTTTGCCGCTCGTTTTCCTTGGATCACTTCCTACATTCCTATTGATGAAATGTTAACGACGGCTCGCTTCAGCTGTCTATATGGGCATTGGTATCCGCATCATCAAAGTGACGGTTCATTTGCTCGTGCTCTTGTGAACCAAGTCAAGGCCAGCGTTCTTGCAATGAAAGTTATACGCCTGATCAATCCCAGTGCTCTCTTTATTCAGGTCGATGATATAGGTCGCGCTCAAAGTACCGAGCGCCTTCAATATCAAGCAACCTTTGAAAACCATCGGCGTTGGCTGAGCTTTGATTTGATTTGCGGTAGAGTGAACCAAGGTCATCCGCTTTATGCTTATCTTATTGAGGCGGAAATTCACCCTGAGGAGCTTTCTTGGTTCCAGGAAAATCCCTATCTGCCTGATATGATAGGTTTGAATCATTATTTGCTTAGTAATCGTTTCTTGGATCACCGGCTGGAGCTATATGCACCAGAGTACCATGGGGGGAATTCTCGGGAGGCTTATGCGGATCTAGGGGCTGTCGATCTGAAGACAGTTCCTTTGATTGAACCTGAAGAAATTTTTAGCGAAGCCTGGGAAAGATATAAAATCCCTTTAGCGATTACCGAAGTTCACGGTCGAGGTCATCGTGAAGATCAACTGCGTTGGTTTTATCAAATCTGGCAGTCAGCCAAAAACTTACGTGAGCAGGGTGTGGATATTCGGGCGGTTACCGCCTGGAGCCTGCTCGGGAATTTTGACTGGCATAAGCTCTGCACAGTTTCAGAAAACTTTTATGAGCCAGGAGTGTTTGACCTCAGAAGTCTCGAGGAACCTTTGAAGCCCACGGCGCTTTCCCGAATGATTTCGTCTTTGGCGACGGATCAAGATTTTACGCATCCGGTGCTTGAGAATCCTGGCTGGTGGAAAATCGACAGGCCTCCGAATTTCCTCCAAATTAATACGCGGGCCGCGCCCTTAGTGATCACCGGGGGCGCTGGAACTTTAGGTCAGGCTTTCGCTAAGATATGTGAACGACGCGGCATTCATTATGTTCTTTTGCAAAGGTCCGAGTTGGATGTTGCGGATATAACATCCGTCGCCGAAAAACTCAATCATCTGCGCCCCTGGGCTATTATCAATACCGCCGGCTATGCGAATGTGGACTTAGCCGAAATCAATGCTGCACAATGTTTCCGGGTGAACACTGAAGGCTCTGGTATTTTGGCTGAATATTGCGCCGATTC
>DATBTE010000418.1:0-1653 GCA_036559425.1 Pseudobdellovibrionaceae bacterium
CGAAACGCCTCAATGGCTGCGTGGGAAAGAAGATTTTCACCAGGCATTCCAGCCCGGCATCCAGCAAAAACTCCCAAATCTGTCTCCAGGATTAGTACTAAAAACGAGTATTTTACTATTTCATTTTCAAATGGTATTAAAATGTCATCTTTTTGGAACAATTGGACATTACTAAAATGCTCAAAGATGAATTTAGAAAGAGGATCAATGATAATATTTTTTTTATCTAACCGATTGATTGTGAATGATTTATCGATCCACATTGACCAAGCCCATCTTTCTGTTGCCTCTCGGAGAGCTCTCATTTTTGTAGGTGCCTTTTCAAATCCACATGCAAAGCCACAAGAAGTTGGATACTTATCAAGTAGAAATTCTTTTGTTAAATGATCCACCCTTGAAATTTGTCCAGCTAAGGCTCGTTCCAAAGCTTCAGCAATTGAGATCCGTTTGGCAATTGCAGGGTCGACATGGGTGCCGCCAGCAACTGAGATGCCTTTGCTATTTTGAACAAAAAAATTCCAAGCGAGAGTGTTTCCCTTGTCATCGCATATAGGCTGCTTAACAAGTTTTGAAACTGGTGCCCCTAAATTGTCCAAAGTATGAAGAAGATTTTTCATTTTAATCGAATTCCCTCGAAATAAAAAATCCCGGAATTTGATGGAAGTGTTTTTAAATCTATCCCATCGGCAATTAACCAGCGAGTTCCAAAATGGGTAAGAGGAATTACTGTTGAGTCATCATAAAGCGCTTGATTGAACTCAGATATATAATTCCCAGAAATAGGACCACCTGCATTATCCTGTTGTTTTACTATCTTACAAATTCTACCAGATGGATCTGGATAACAGACTCCAAGATTAGAGCAAAACATCATTTTAATGGTTCTGTTTTTCGGATAGCCTCCTTGATCGACTCCATTCATTCTTATGTCGAACTCTTGATTACTCAGTAGGCGTTGTCTCCAATGATCTTCAAGTGGATCATTAACAGTGAATTCGACCTCCGCAAGAGAGTCTTTAAGCGCTTCAATAACCATTCTTTTAATTTCATTAATCTCATCTTGAGTGTAATTTCTATTAGCGAATGCGAATTGTATTTTTTGGCCTCGCATTTCAGGTGAATAGTCTGGCTTTTGGTCTCGCATTCTAATTTCGGTCGGCTTTGATGGATAAAAAAAGAATGATGAAAAAAATGAAGATTTATTTTTTAGTTCGACTATCCGATCAACAAAGGCTTGTCGGTTTCTAATATTTTGAAAAGGACCTGGCTTTATTGGAGATAACACCATCGCCCACATTAAAGATGGCGGTGCCTTAATTTCATGAAATGACTTAAGATCTATGGCTTGGTCTCTACCTAATATTTCGACGATTGTTGGTCCATAGAAGTTTGCAAGTTGGCCTGGCGTTGAGTATTTAAATTGGATTTCTTTGGCTGACGCCTCAGAGTTGGAAAACCAATCAGGTCTTTTTTTTAATATGAGCAAATTCTTTGTGGAATTTGAAACTGTATAAGGACCTGAAGAAATAATTTTTAAATCATCTTTAAACTCGCCGGAAGAATTGAAGTTTGTCGGACTCCAAAAACCGAAATAAGGAAGCCGAAGATGGCCAATGAAATTTTCTGGTTTGACGGTCAAATGAAAAATTAATT
>DATBTE010000419.1:0-3543 GCA_036559425.1 Pseudobdellovibrionaceae bacterium
TGCACTGCTGGTTTTTTTATCCATCTCCGCGACGACTTTCAAAGTGTCCGCCGCCTTTAAAAGCTGGCCGACTTCCGCATAGGATTTTCCGGCATCTTTTAAGGCATCAAAAGTTCTCTTATCCTGGGGATATTTTTTTGCGTATTGCAAACTCAATTCCGCCGCCTCAAATTGACGGCCGTTGGCATAGAGCAGACTGATGGCTTGCCATAATGAATCCTTCGCCATTGGAGAATTCTCATGCTCTCGCGCGAAATCCAATAATTTGCGAGCGGCTTGCGTGGGATCCGCTGTTTTTGAAAATTCCTGAACTTCAGCAAACGAGGATTCTTCTAAAATCTTTGTCATGCCTTTTTTGCGATCTTCAGTGACTCCTGTGGCGATGATTTTTTTAGAAAGCTTTTGTAACCCTGCGTAGTCCTTCTTCATGTTGAGCATGTCGAGCATGAGATCTTCGGACTTTTTCTTGAGTTCTGAATCTTTGTTAGAGTCGGCGATTTGTTTTAACCACTTCTCGGCCTCTGGGAAGTTGTTTTCTTCATAGGCGATATGGCCCATTTTAAAGCGAACGTTCAGAGCATATTTTCCGGTAGGATGTTTTGTCAGGTAATTGGTCGCCAATTGTTTACGGAGAGCATCCCGAGCGGGTTCCTTGTCTTTGCTCTTTTCAATTTGTTTTTCAACCGCATAGAGCGCACCATAATTTGCATCATGTTGCAGAGTGGGTTCGTGGGCGCGATCTCCCACAAATTTATATTCGCGGCTGGCTTCTTCATATTTTCCCAACTGGAAAAGAAGTTCGGCCAGGGCAAAGTGAGTTTTGATGTCAGGTTTTGCCGTGTCTTCATTGTCGAGAATTAAGCGAAACGATTTCTGAGTTAAGTCGGAAAACGCCACATTCTGTTTGTTCTTTAACCAGATTTCCCACCACTTTTTAGCGATATTGAGGGACTCGTGACGGAAATCCTTATCGCAATATTCTCCAGCTTCTTCTGGTGTCTGCGTGGCTTTCCAGGAAGAGTTGGACTTGCACAGATCGCTGGCTGCTTGAAGGTGATTGATGACCTTGTCCCGTTGTTTAAGATCCTCATAGCCTCCAATTAAATAAAGATGGGCTTTTACCAAGTGGGAGTTTGTGGGGTTTTTATCAATAAACTCATCTAAGAAAATACCCATTTCTTTTTGACGACTATGGGATTCATAGAGTTTTGCCAGGTCAATCATTGCAGGGCCAAGTTCATTATTTTGAGTGATTTTTTCAAAGAATGGGTAGAGCTGGTCCGCTGGATAACTGTCGCCCACGAAAATAGTTAAATCGCGCAGAGCCTCTTTGCGAAGATTGTGACGGTTGCTTGGGATTTCCCCTTCTTGCAGCGGCGGATTGGCTTTTACCACCGTTAAAAGACGCTTGGTGCCGTTCTCGGCATCTTTCATATTGTAGTAAGACCAAGCCGCTTTGTACATTCCATAAGAATAAACTCGAGATTTGGGCGTTTTTTCAAGTTTCAAGAATTGCTCAAGGGCTTGGGGAAATTTACCTTGTTCGTAGAGCAACTCCCCCAGCGCTAAAGTGCCATCCGCGATCAAAGGGGATTTGGGAAATTTGTCCACAAGACGGGTGAAGATGGCTGAAGCTTCTTTATGGTTGCCGATCTGCTGATAAGCAAAGGCATTATTGAAGAGAACTGAATCCATGTCTTTGAAACGCGGGTGTTCTTTTTCGATCTTGGTATAAACACCAATAGCGCGCTTTACGGCATCAGCACCTCGTTCATTTGGAACTGGAAAGGGGCTGAGTTTGACGGCAGGAGTATTCGCATTCATGTCGAAGAAGCGGCCTGATTTTGAGCGTCGCATATACATTTCAGCCAAGCGATAAAGGAGGTCCGCACTTTCAGGGCTGCCTGGTTTTTTTCCTTTTATAAGTTTTTGCAGGGAATCTATGGCTTTGTTTTCGGAGCGAGTGATAAGAATTTCAGAAGTCAGGGTTTTTCTGTCGTTTTCCGCTTCGCTGCCGTTTTCGCCAATGCGCACTTCCGGTAAAAGGCCTTTGCCCTCTTGCTTTTTAGCGAAAGAGGGTTCAATGACTATCAGAAGTGAAAAAAAAATCCAATATAGACGTGAGCTCATAAAATTTCTCCAACTAATTTCCTACGAGTGTGACTAACTTCAACTGTGGAAATCCAGCCATTGAAGCGGTGTACATGACTTTTCTTAAGACCGAGTAAGGAAGGGAAGAATCCGCCTGCAATAAAATGCGCCCTTCTTTAACCGCAGGATTATCTTTTTGCTTTTCATCTTTAGCGAGTTTATCGAGTTCGTTGAATAAGGGTAAAATAAAGTTTGTATCGTTAGGATCAATGTCTTTGGCTTCAAAGTTCGAATTTTTCATATCAGCAATCTTGGTTTTATCGATTTTCACCAATTCTTTTTAAACCACGACCTTGATGGATTCTACCGGATTCGTATTGGAAGACGAGGCGGGGAGCCTCATGCCACTTTCAGGAATAAGCTCCACGTTTGAAGTGGAATAGGTTTGTAGCAAGAACACCAGCAGGATGGTAAACATGTCTGTCATTGAAGTGATATTCAAGCCGAAAGTGCTCTTTTGCTTAGGAAGCTCATAGCGTCTTCTTCCCATAAATTAGCCCTCCATCGTATTTGCAAAGGTGACTTCAGGAAACATGTAGTCAGTGGATGTTTCTTTATTGGTGGCTTTATCGAAAAGGGGGAATTTCGTGTTCGCATCGCGGCTGCGACGACACTCATCCATGACTTTAACGATATCGTCGTAAGAGATGCTGGCGTCGGGAGAAAGATCGATTTTAAAGACTTCAGGATTTTGTTTTTTTACTTCACGCAGTCTTTCTTGAAGGTGGACGAAGTCAAATTTACCATCTGAAGTCTTGGCTACGATTTCGCTGCTTTCTTTGCCTTGTTTATTCACGATGATTTTCACGCCCTCCTTTTCTTTCACTTCCAGAGTGATGTGAGTCGCTTTAACATCTTTGTCATTTTTTTCGATTGCCTGTTGCACAACTTGTGGCAATTGAGTTTCAATCGTCATTAACTGGACAAAGGCTGAAGAAATGAGGAGAACTGGAACCAGTTTTACCATCACTGCCAGCAGCGGTGCCAAATCCAGTTCGAATTCATATTCATGATTAATTTTCACTTTTTTAGTTCTTCTCATATAAGATCCCACCCTTTACTTTTAAGGTCTTTTTAAGATTAAGAGGCTTTCATATTTGAAGGAGGAACATTCTGCACTTTAGGAGCGGCCACTTGATCTGGAAATACGGTTTGACGGTTCAGAGTGGGAATATGTGAGCTGGTCAGGAGTTCAGTCAATTTTGAACATTTCTCAGAGATCTGCTCGATCAGTTGATTCTGACGGGCAGTCAGGAATGAGAAAAACACCATTGCTGGAATGGCCACCGCAAGACCCAAAGCGGTCGTATACATTGATACGGAAATACCATGCGCCAACATGGCTTGTTTTTGAGCAGGGTCGGCTTGTGCAACCGCTTGGAAGGATAAAAT
>DATBTE010000420.1:0-2794 GCA_036559425.1 Pseudobdellovibrionaceae bacterium
GGTTACATTCGTAGCTTTAAGGTGGCTAAAGATTCTAAGCAGGGTATCATGCGCGTCTATTTGAAATACTCAGAAGATGGTCAACACGCGATCACTTCACTTGATAAGGTAAGTACTCCCGGTCGTCGCTTGTACGTAAAAGCCTCTCAGATTCCTAAAGTAAGGTCTGGTTTTGGCATGTGCATTTTGAGTACTAGTAAAGGAATCCTGAGTGACAAGCAAGCTACTGAGAAAAATCTTGGTGGTGAACTTCTTTGCACTGTTTGGTAGGTGAAATATGTCTCGTATTGGTAAAGCCCCAGTAATTTTTGATGATAAAGTTCAAGTAAGTGTGACTCCTAAGAACGAAGTCTTTGTTAAAGGAGCGAAAAGCTCTTTAAATATCAGCATGTTGCCTGCGATTACGGCAAGCCTTGATGGTAAGAAAGTTATTCTTTCTCGTGCCGATGACTCTAAAGAGAGCAAAGCGCTTCACGGCTTATATAGATCACTTATACAAAATGCGGTGATTGGTGTTACTAAGGGTTTCACAAAAATTCTTGAACTTCATGGTGTTGGTTATCGTGCAAATGTTGCAGGAAAAAAATTGGAGCTTTCTTTGGGCTTCAGTCATCCAGTAATTTTCGATATACCTGAGGGTATTGAAATTAAGGTCGATAAACAAGTAACTATTAGCATAACAGGTGCTAGTAAAGAACTTGTGGGACAAGTGGCTGCAAAGGTCCGTGGCTTTCGTCCACCAGAGCCTTACCTTGGAAAAGGTGTCCGGTATGCTGGAGAGCATATCAGACGTAAAGCTGGTAAATCTGCTGGTAAATAATTGAGGTGAGTTATGATGAAATTGAAAATGAGTAAACATACTAGTGAACGCAAACAAAATCGCCTCACTAAAAAGATTAGAATTAGAAAAACAGTTAATGGAACTGAAGAACGTCCTCGTTTGTGTGTCTTCAGAAGCGGCAAACATATGTATGCGCAGGTAATAAATGACGTTAATGGTCATACTCTTGCATCCGCTTCTTCGGTAAACATTGAGACTGAAAATTCAGGTATAGATTTAGCAAAAGAAGTGGGCGTAGCAGTCGCGAAAAGTGCGTTAGCTAAAAATATCACAAACGTGGTTTTTGATAGAAATGGCTACTTGTATCATGGTCGAGTTAAGTCTCTTGCAGATGGCGCGCGTGAGGGCGGCCTCAATTTCTAAGGAGTAATTGTGGAGAAAATTTCAACAGCTGAATTTGAAGAGCGCGTAGTAGCCATCAACCGTGTTACAAAAGTTGTAAAAGGCGGTCGTCGTTTCTCTTTTGCAGCATTGGTCGTTGTAGGTAACGGTATTGGAGATATTGGGTTCGGCTCCGGTAAAGCGGGAGAGGTGCCTGAGGCGATCGGTAAAGCTAGTCGTGCGGCTAAAAAGAATTCTAAAGGCATTAACCTAAAAGAGGGCACTATTCCTCACGAAGTTATTGGTAAATTTGGAGCTGCTAAAGTGGTTATGAAGCCTGCAGCTCCTGGTACCGGTGTAATTGCTGGTGGTGCGGTTCGTGCGGTTCTTGAGTCTGTTGGGGTTAAGGATATTCTTACTAAATGCGTGGGCACTCGTAATCCGCACAACGCAGTTAGAGCTACTATCGACGGCTTAAAACAACTTAAACAGATGAAGCAGATTTAATTTCTCTGCGGATTGTATAGGTAGAAAATGGCAAAGACATTTATTGTAACATTAAAAAGATCTCTTATTGGCTGCACTCAAGATCAAAAAGACACGGTAAGATGTCTTGGCCTTAAAAAAATTCGTCAGAGTGCTGAAGTGAATGACACTAAGGCTAACAGAGGTCAAATTATGAAAGTTCAGCACCTCATCACTGTTGATGTTAAGGGGTAATTTATGAGTCTTTTAAGTTCACTTGCTCCAAAAGTAGGTTCTAAACATGCCCCAAAAAGGGTCGGTCGTGGTATTGGCTCTGGTTTGGGTGGAACTGCCGCTAAGGGTCACAAAGGCCAATTAGCTCGTACAGGCGGCAAAGTACGTCGTGGTTTTGAGGGAGGACAGACTCCCTTGATGAGACGTCTTCCTAAATTCGGCTTTAGTAACGTTGCGTTCGCCACAGAATATGACATTGTAAATCTTGGCCAATTGGATAAACTTTCGGGTGAAGTAACGCCAGAAGTTCTTTATCAACATGGTCTTATAGGAAAAGGTTTAGTTAAAGTTCTTGGCAATGGAGAGCTTAAGAAAGCTTTGACCGTGAAGGCACACAAGTTCAGTGAAGGTGCTAAAAAGGCAATCGAAGCTGCTGGTGGTAAGGTAGAGGTAATTAAATAGTGTCAGCCGTAGATAGCATCGCAAAAAATTCTGATCTTAGAAATCGCATTTTTTTCACGTTAGCAATGCTAGCGGTGTATCGCATTGGAGTTCATGTACCTACTCCTGGTGTAGATGGTGGCGCTGTCCTCTCTTTTTTCAATGCCCAAAGCAGTGGAATTTTTGGATTATTTAATACTTTCACAGGTGGAGCCCTTTCCCAGTTTAGCATCTTTGCTCTTGGAATCATGCCTTATATTTCAGCTTCTATTATTTTTCAATTGTTGACTTCTGCAGTGCCTTATTTGGAATCGTTAAAAAAAGAAGGTCAACAAGGAACCAAAAAAATAAATCAATATACTCGTTATGCGACAGTAGTATTGGCTGTAATTCAAGGTTATGGAATTAGTTCGTGGTTAATGAATTCAACAAGTCCTACGGGTCAATCCCTTGTGATTGCTCCATTCGTTGGATTTCTTCCATTCCAAGTTA
>DATBTE010000421.1:0-3045 GCA_036559425.1 Pseudobdellovibrionaceae bacterium
AATGAATGAACGAACTAACTCTTTGAGCCGGAGGTTTTTACTTTCGTATACTCAAAGAATGGAATGACACCTTGAGCTTCGAGATCTTCTTTTTTAGCCTCTGGCGCACTAAATACCTCGGAAACCTGAACACGTAAAACATCCCCAGTAATATAGAATCGGCTCTTCTCTTGCTTCACATCTTCTCGGTCTAGAAAAATGAGACTGACTTTGCCAGCTTTTTCCCCCGCACCACTCACCGTGAATTGGAAGGGGGAAGTGATCGACTTTGAATCTTTGCTAGTGCAACGAACATCCTTGTAGTAGTCGCATTGATACGTTCCAGAGCCGCTTTTTTGAAAAGTGTAAGCACATATTCGCCCCGTATTCGTAAGAGCTTGGGGCGAACAAAAACCTTGCCATTTCCCCTCTAATAAGTTTTGAAAAGACTTTGCTGTTGCAGAGGCCGTACTCACTGAGCCCATTAAAGTAAAAAGAAATAAGAAGATTATATGTCCCATAACCCAATCCTTTCTTAGAGAAGGTTAATAAATCTTAACAGAAACCCTTAAATAAATTATTGTTACCTATTTATACCGCTTTGATCTGGACTTTAGTGACATAAAAAAAGCCCACGCGTCCTCAAGCGCAGGCTTTTTTATTTTTTAGGTCTGTAGAAATCTAATGTTTAGATTTTTTGTCAGTTTTTTCAGCTTTTTCTGACTTCTTGGCCTTTGGCATTTCGTCTTCCGCCACTTCCGCTTCAGAGCCCTCTGCCCCTACTTCCGGAGTGGACATCAACAGTTTGCCGATTCCATGGGAAGACAAAATTTTGTTACGAAGCTCTTGCATCATCTCTGGATGATCTTTAAGAAATTGCTTCGCTTGATCGCGACCTTGCCCCATACGTTCGCCATTGTAAGAGTACCAAGCGCCGGATTTTTCCACAAAGTTCGCCGTTGCCGCTAAATCCAATAAGTCACCCGCTTCAGAGATCCCCTCGCCATACATTAAGTCAAATTCCACTTTTGTGAATGGAGGAGCCATTTTATTTTTCACAACCTTCACAGAGGTGCGATTTCCCACGACATCCTCGCCACTTTTGATTGCACCCACGCGGCGAACATCCAAGCGAACAGAGGCATAGAATTTCAAGGCGTTTCCACCCGTTGTCGTCTCAGGGTTGCCAAACATCACACCGATTTTCATGCGAATTTGGTTAATGAAAATCACCAGGGTGTTTGATCTTGCAATGGCGCCTGTGAGTTTTCTCAAAGCTTGTGACATCAAACGAGCTTGAAGACCCATGTGGCTATCGCCCATTTCACCTTCGATCTCAGCACGCGGAACTAAGGCCGCGACAGAGTCGACAACCAAAACATCAATCGCGCCGGAACGAACCAAAGTTTCTGTGATCTCCAGAGCCTGCTCACCAGTGTCTGGCTGAGAGATCAAAAGATCTTCCGTATTTACGCCCAATTTACGAGCATAGTTTACGTCCAAAGCATGCTCAGCATCGACGAAAGCAACCACTCCGCCTTTTTTCTGCGCTTGAGCAATTGTAGACAAGGCGATGGTTGTTTTACCAGAAGACTCGGGACCGTAAATTTCTACGATACGCCCTTTTGGGAGCCCACCAATACCCAATGCAATATCCAAGCTCAAAGCACCTGTGCTGACAGCTTCGATATCTTTGATCAGGCTGTCATTTGCGCCCAAACGCATGATGGAGCCTTTGCCAAATTGCTTTTCAATCGTGGAAACTGCTAATTCCAGAGCCTTTACTTTCTCGTTATGACTCTTATCTGCACTATCTCTGTTATCTTTTTCTTTTGTAGGAGTTGCCATTTTTCCCTCTTTCTCGCTCTCATCTCCGAAAGTGAACCGTTGTTATTTATATTTTATTTTAAAATCTTAATCTTAAATCTAAACCTTCACCCTTAAAGCCGAAACTAAATGCTCCAACGCAAAACGGACTGACGCTTCCTGAATCTCCGTGCGAATGCCCGAAAAATGTTTTCGAATGACATTCTCAGCAAGACCTGGACCACTCACTGCGAAGCACACAGTGCCTACGGGTTTGTCCGGTGTACCGCCGGTCGGACCTGCAATTCCGGTAATCGCCAAGGCAATACCCACTTTCAATTGCTTACGCGCCCCTTGCGCCATTTGCAGAGCGACTGCTTCACTCACCGCTCCCTCACTTTTAAGTGTACTGGCTTGTACTCCTAACAAATCCATCTTGGCTTCATAAGAGTAACTCACTACCGAGCCCATGAAAACATCTGAAATTCCAGCCAGCGATGTCAGAGTCGCAGAAAGCAATCCTCCCGTACAACTCTCAGCAAAACCAATTGTCAGTTTCCGTAAACGCAGTAAGTTTAACAATTCCTGCAGATGTGTTAGCACTTCATCATTGCTTGCGAGCTCACTCATGAAGTAAATACCATAACTTGCTCGCCCAGCCACAAAGTGTGCTGATAAATATATTGTAGAACAATACTGGCAATAATTCCCGCCACCACATCATCAATCACAACCCCAAATCCTCCTGGAATTTTTCTATCTAGATATCCTATGGGAAAGGGCTTGAAGATGTCTAGTACTCGAAATAATAAGAAGCCCGCCAGCATTGATTTCCACGTCATGGGGAGCCATGTCATAGTGATTAAAAAGCCTAAAACTTCATCAATCACGATCTCTTTATGATCGTGACCGCCCTTATCGTCTTCATAGACTTGAGCGGATAAAATGGCCAGCGGCAAAAGAATAATTACGAAGGCCATATAAACAAGAGGGCCTGCCCAAAAAAGGAGCATAACTAAAGGAACTGTTGCCAAAGTCCCCATTGTGCCCGGGCCCTTTGGAAAAAAACCGACACCAAAAAATGTGGCTAAATTTTTAAGAAAATTACGAAACCACGAAGCCTTTTCAAGCATAATTTTCCTCGCCTTTGGTGCCTCTCTTGTTGTTTTTCGTTTTGCTTCCAAAATGAGATTCCATCATGAAAAAACAGTGAAATCATCTAAGTACTAGAAGGTACGGCTTACTTTTTAGTATTGCGGC
>DATBTE010000422.1:0-4666 GCA_036559425.1 Pseudobdellovibrionaceae bacterium
TAACTGCTACTGCACTGTCGACTTTTTCAAAACAAGTTCTGGATGTAATAAAAAAAGACAGTCCCTCTTGTGAGATCTTAGATTTTCCAAAGACAGTATGTGCTGCTTATGATCGCTTAAAAAAAGCTGATCCCGAGATTCGAAAGAAAATCGAAGCGCTTCAGAAAATCGCCAACAGCGATAAAGACAATTATGATTGGGCTATTAAAAATTCTGAGTTTATTCAAAAGACTTTCGCTGAGAGCTCTATTTCCGCTGAAGAAAGTAAAGAATTTCAAGACGCAATTAATTTAAAAATCGAACCTGATTGGCGGAAATTTGATCCAACTCGAGCTAAGCTTATGAAGCATAATTATCAAAAATTAAAACCAATTTTGGAAAGGTTTCAGACAGCAAAACAAAACCAAAATCAAACCGACATTTTATTTGCTGATCTAAAAAGTAAGGGTTTTTATGAAGATCTTTTGACTATGCAAAGCTGCCTTATAGAAAATAAACCTGATCTGCCGAAAACTTCGAAAGATCAAGCAGATCTTAATTATTTTGCACAAATATCTAAATCTTACCCTGAACGAAAATTTACTGAGAAAGACTACGAGGATGCTCGTAAATGCGAATCATCTATTTCTTTTTAATTTTTATGACTAGCTTATTTTCGACAGCAGCACCTCAAATGAATGTGTTTCAAGCTAGAGGATTAAGAAAAGGCAAATGTTATCAGGAGATAGCAAGTCTAAATTGTAAAGAGACGTGCACTTTGGACTTGTTCCCAACGACACAAGCTCAAATTACATTATATGTTAATGACATTTCTAAGAAAGATCGGATGACAATGGGACATTTGTTTGAAGTTAGGTTTAAAGTATTGAACAAAGAAGCTAATGAAATTAAAACCCTTTCTATTGACAGTGCATTAACCAGGGATTCTTTTTCTGCAATCCAGTTGTCAGACGGAATGGTCATTCCAAAAAGTTGTAAATAAACCCCTTGATAATGAGCTGAAAAATTTTAAAGAAGGCTCGGATCGCGATACCAGAGCCTTTTTGTTTTCCGGCTCCTGCCTCTGCTACTCTTGGCTACAAACACGAGCAATCTGATGAACCTCATGTTGGGCGGAGATTTCCTAGGCCTTCGGGGACCCGAGGTCTTTTAAGAGTTCAGCAGGAGTTTTTCCAAGGACATCACAAATACTAAGAAGAGTTGTGAAGGTGATGTTTTTTTCTCCTTTTTCAACCGCCTGCCAATGTTGATAAAAAGAATAGCCTTTATCTTCAACGCCATAGAGCGTCAGTTTCTGTTTCTCTCTCTCGGCTCGAATAATCTGACCAAGTTTCTTTAACTTCTTTCGCTCTTCAGCGCTTAGTTCGGTTTTGCTGCGTGTAATGGGCATGTCCTTTCAAAATATCACATACGGGTGATTGTAAAAAGCGTAACAAAGCCGAAAGGGAGAGAATATGCGCATTTCAGGTGTGGATTTAAAGGAAGTGATCGACGCCGGACTAGAAGAATATAAAAATGCGGACCTCACGCTCAACCTTCTTCAAGTCCTACAAGATTTTTCATCCTCAATTGACGTCGAAAAAAGTTATGACCTTTTCTGTTGTTTTGCTCAGATTATTTTAAAGAGTGATGAAGATGCGGCTCCTATAATCGCGGATCTTATGAAAACCTCAAAGACTGAACTTGAGATCCTTGGCGACAATACATTCTCTGGGATCGGAAGCTTCTTTGATGACTTCATAAAAAAGCAGAAACTTCTGTCGCAATTTAAAGAACTCGGCGAGCTAGAGGTCGACGACAAAGAATAACGTGGATATTATTATATCCTTAAGCAGACTGATCTTACTCATCATGTGTTTTCTAAACGGAGATAGAGATGCAGGACGTATTTCATATTAATTTTGGCAAGAAACGAACGACACTAACAGTGGATAGTATTTTATCCGAATTAATGGCAATTAAACTTGGGGTGGAACCAGGGAGCGAAGATGCGCATTCCGCCGTGAGACAATGGCTTCAGAAAACCGTCCCTGAAAAGCTTGGGACTGGCCGGGGAAGAAAAAATGCCTCTCAATGGACAAGACGATATCTGATTGAGGAGATCGCGGATAGAAAAATATCCACCGCTTGGACCGATTGGCGTCTTAAGGACTTGTAGGACCTTCTACCTTTAGAGGGCCTACCTATTGAATTCTGTACCAGCGTGAACAATGACTATATTCCGAGTACCAGCCGCGAAACCGGAATCAGATTCCGCCTCCGTAAACAGCCATTGCTCTTACAAGATTCAAGAAATTATTCGCTAAAAGATGGAGAAGGTAGGGGGCTGGAAAGAGTTGAATTTAACAAGACCGCGCTATGTGCGGCCTTATCTGTTCAGTTTGTCGCTATTTACTTGAGAATTGCCAAGACGTCTTTGGCATTTTTCTTAATCGAAGCGACGCCAGCGTTTTTCGATTTATTAGCGAAGTCTAAGTAGGCACCCTTTGTAGCGCACGCAGGATCAGTGCTCGATGTTTTGCATGAATCCGAGATCGCCCGAGCGGCTACGTTCAGGAGCTTTGAAAACTTAGCAGCCTTTCCATTCAACTTTGTGTCGTATGAACTATTCAATAGCGCCACGTAGTGATTATTAATTTCTACGATGGCTTTTGAACGATCCTTCATTTTCGGAAACGATCGTGCCATTACATCGCGGCAAAGCGGAGTATTGGAATCGTTTTTATCTGTAGAATAGAAATTGATGGCATTAAACATCGGCACAGTGGCGCCGTACTCGTCTTCTAAGAGGCTCACAATTTTCTCGTCACAAGTAAGGCCGTCAAGCGTTGCGATGTATAAACCTAAATTGACGAGTTCATCATCCGTGGGCGCTCTCTCACTCTGTTCTTTCGGTACGGCGCCAAGCAGCTCTTTTACCTTTGCTAAATCGTGTGATTGGATCGCTAAGGAAAAGGCTTTGATCTTATTCTCACCACTCAGGCCAGCACCTTGACCTGAGATTTTGATACCTGTTCCGTAAGCGGTCACTTTTCCTTGTTGGTATCCGTGCATGAAGCCGAAGATCACGCCGTCCGCGCCGCACTTCCTAGCTTCCTTCTTAAACATGACCTCAAAGTCTTCTTTTTGAGTATAGCTACCGCCTATTGAGTTATTACCGACAGCCTCAATTTCGCAAACTTTGTCGTACTTCAAGTTTGGTTGAGAGTAAAAAACTTGAACGGGTGCGGTTTCCGCTAATGGGGGAAGTGCCATTAGCTTTTTTGAAGTCGTTCCGCATCCAGCCACCAGAACAAAAAATAAAATAAAACCAACTCTTGTCATTTTAAGTCTCCACATCTATTTACACGCCTGATAGGCGTTGATTTGTTTTGAATATACGTCCTGTCCATGACTCGTCAGATCCATCTGAAATTTAGCGATAACAATATCGCCGCGTGCTTTGATTAAGCAGTTGATGTCAGATGCGGAGCAGTCTTGGTATGCCTTGAAGAGATTAGCGAACTGTTCTTTTCCATAGCTCGTCAAAGCCGTATCGAACTGTGCTAACAAGATGTCGCCGCCGGCTTTCACAGAACACAGACTGTCGGCCTCTGGGCAAGCTTTCGCGGCATTAAAAAGTTTTGTGTAGGTTTCTTTGCCATAGCTCGTAAGCTCCATATCAAACTGTGCAGATAAGAGCTGTGCAGTATTTCTTGCTAAGCAAGCAGTATCTGAGTTTTCGCAAGCACTGTAAGAGGAGAATAAATTCGAGTAGACTTCTTTTCCATGGGAGGTCAGATCCATATCGAATTTTGCGGAAATGATGTCACCGCTGGATTTCAATCTGCAATTATCCGCAGCGATTTCTTGCTGTTGACCGGTGCCGCCTGTGTTTTTATTATCATTGTTGCCAGCACTGCCTCCGCCGTCAGAGCAGCCAGTCAAAGCAAGACCAAGAAGACAACCGACGATCACAGAATTTAAATTTCCATTCATAAAAGCCCCTGTTTCAGCATTAATAATGCACCGCAATATATCAGAGGTATTTGCAACAATGAAGTGTATTAGTTACAAGCTCGTCTATGTGCCATATCTTGGATCTCAAAGGTGTGCTTGCGGCAGAGGAGTGAAAAAAATTCAGTCTACAAAAAGCATAGAACCCAATGATTGACCGCCATACACAGGGCCACCAGCGACGCGAGATCGGTTAGGGTTGGATCGAATCTTTCAGCAGCGATGATCTTGTGGGCTTTACCAACTATCCCTTATGGTTCGAAAAGACTGCCTTAATTGGCGCTGATTTCGATCCAGTTTCCCATAACAAAAATCGGACGGCCCCATTTTGAAAATCGAGACATCAGACTTCTGTCAATCTAGGGCTATAGTTCGCCATCGTATTGAATGTCAGCCGGCTTTCTCCCTGCTACAAAAGAAAATGCGACGATCAATTTGTAGATAGAGATAGATATAACCTCAATTGGTTTGCCATTTTCAACATGATATAAGTTAACTGATTTATTTTTTAGCTCTGGAGTTGCGATAAATTGGCTTAAGATTTCGTGGGACTCGCGGACGAGCTTGCCATTTCTATCGATAAAAGAACTTTGAATATTCAAGACGCTTCCTCTTACTTGTTCGATTAATTCCCTGACAGGAATTCGTTTGGTTTCCTCCAGCCAATTTT
>DATBTE010000423.1:0-1567 GCA_036559425.1 Pseudobdellovibrionaceae bacterium
TTTTTATCCATGAGTTTGGACATTTCATCATTGCCCGTCTCTGTGGCGTACGGGTAGAAGTCTTCAGCCTCGGATTTGGAAAAAAGATTTTTCAATACAAAAAGGGAGACACTAACTATTGTATCTCAATTATCCCTTTAGGCGGTTACGTTAAGATGTTCGGCGACCAACCGGGAGCTGAAATCGTGGAAGAAGACAAAAAATATTCGTTCACGCATAAAAATGTATGGCAAAGAATTGCGGTGGTACTTGCCGGTCCACTGATGAACTTCTTCTTCGCAATTTTTATTTTCTTCGTTGTAGCCTTCATAGGCGAAGACTATCGCGCTGCTCGTGTGGGCGATGTCCCTACAGATTCAAAAGCTTATACTGCAGGTTTCAGATCTGGTGATAAAATTATTTCCGTGAATAGCGCTGCAGTCAGCACATGGGAAGAACTCGAAGGAAAACTTGCCGACATTCATAATACCCAGGCAATGGTAGAAATCGAAAAAAACGCAGGGGGCACTAGGAGTCTGAAGGTAGATATCTCAAGCAAACCCAACCCTAATATCTTGAGCACAACTCCGACTGTAGGAGAAATTGAAGGCCTTTCCCCCATGTCAAAAGCAGCGTTGATTGGCGTGAAAAAAGAATCTCCATTAGCTGCTTTGGGTCTTAAAACCGGCGATCGAATAGTCGCAATTAATGGGGAAAAGGTTCTCTACTGGCGAGAGCTTGAACCCACTTTAGATAAGCAAAATCCACAAGAAGCTCTGCAAATTGATATAGAAAGAGGACCTACCTCCGAAGTATCCAAAACAGAAAACATGAGCATCACTTTAGCTCCCATCGGGCTTCCTAAATACAGTTTTGATACTTTGAAGCTGGAAAGCGCTGATTTATATTTGGGAGCTATTCTTCCTGGGACTCCCGCAGAAACGGCAGGACTTTTGGCCGGCGATCGCATTCTCCAAATCAATGATACAAAAATTGATAAATGGGAAGATGTGATTTCTTCTGTAAAAGCATACGACGGCAAAGAGGATCTGAAGTTGCAAGTTCTCCGTGGGACTGAAGTTTTGAAAATGACTATCGTTCCACAGATGATTTCACAAATGACCGCCAGCGGAACAGAAGATAAACGCTACACCATCGGAGTCGCTCCATTTATTAATTATGCCATGCCAGAACTTGTGAAAATCAGCACCCACAGTCCATTTGAGGCCACTAAAATTGGCATGCAAAAAACCTGGGATGTTTCAGTCATGACAGTCATGAGCTTTGTTCGTCTTTTCCAAGGAAAAGTCTCACCCAAGAACATTGGTGGAATCATTTCCATCGGTCAGGCAGCCAGTGAGACTTTCAAAATTGGCATTAGCCCTTTCTTGAAAATGATGGGGCTTATCTCCGTCAATCTCTTCATCCTGAACCTCTTACCAATTCCAGTTCTTGATGGCGGACATCTTTTGTTCTATACCATCGAAGCCTTGAAAGGTGCACCGATCAGCATGAAAAAAATGGAGATTGCTCAACAAGTCGGTCTGGCACTTTTAATGAGCCTGATGGTCTTTGCACTCTTCAATGA
>DATBTE010000424.1:0-9203 GCA_036559425.1 Pseudobdellovibrionaceae bacterium
ACCTTTGAGTGCCGCTGGATGACCAGTTGGGATACAGAAATCACCGATATCGAAGGTTTTACACACAGCCTTAAGGAGCTACACAGTGAGTTATACAGTGAAATACCCTCCAGTTCATTACCATGACTATTTAAAGATCGATCAACTTTTATCCGCGCAAACTCGGCGCAGTGAAGAAATGGGAAATCCCGCTCACGATGAGCTGCTTTTTATCACCGTTCACCAAGCTTACGAATTGTGGTTTAAGCAAATACTTTTTGAAATCGATTCGATTTTAGAGATCTTCTCTGCCTATCCCATTGCGGAACAAAAGATGTCCCTGGCTTCCGCTCGCATCGATCGGGTGATTTCCATTTTAAAACTGATCATGGGCCAGATCGATGTGATGGAGACCATGACCCCCCTGGATTTCTTAGAATTCCGTGATTATCTCTATCCAGCCTCAGGTTTCCAAAGCGTTCAGTTTCGTTTGGTGGAAATAAAACTCGGCCTGAAAGAGAAAGACCGTTTACTGTACAATGAAACTCCATTTTACAAACATCTTCCCGAGCATCACCAAAAACTAGTGCTCAAAGCCATGGGCGAAAACTCCCTCTTTGAGCTGATTGATATGTGGCTGGCGCGAACTCCTTTCCTGCAAAACAAAGAATTCGACTTTTGGACTTCCTATAAAACGGCTGTCACAGAAATGTTTAATGGCGACCGCAGGACGGTCCTGGCAAACCTTCAGTTAAGTGAAGAAATGAAAAATAAAAACATCGAAATGATCGATGCTTCAGAGAAAACCTTTCTTTCCACCTACAGCGAAGCGGATTACAAGAAGCTTCAGGATGAGGGACACTTTCATCTCTCCTTCAAGGCTTTCCATGGGGCTTTGCTGATTCACCTTTATCGTGATCAAGCCATTTTCCATCTGCCATTTAAAATTTTAAGCTCTTTGATGGATTTGGATGAGTTGCTCACGCAGTGGCGTTATCGCCATGCTCTGATGGCTCACCGTATGCTCGGACAAAAGATTGGAACGGGAGGCTCTTCAGGCCATGTTTATCTCAAACAAACCACTGAGCATCATAAAGTGTTTAAAGACTTCTTCAACTTGAGCACTTTCCTGATCCCGCGCTCAAAAGTCCCGCCTTTGCCTACAGGTTTAGAAACAAAAATGAATTTTAATTATTAATCACTTTACTTAATAATTTTAATTAACAACTTTAATTAACAACTTCACCAACCAAGGAGGTTTATTTATGGCAAAACAAACCCAAGCCTTTAATGCTGAAATCAAACAACTTTTGGATCTGATGATCCACTCCCTTTACTCTCACAAAGAAATCTTTATTCGTGAACTTATCTCCAACGCTTCGGACGCCTTGGATAAGGTAAAATTTCAATCCCTGACCCAGGACAACTTGATGGATCCAGGCACGGAATTGATGATCCGACTTGATGCCAGTAAAGAGGCGCATACTTTAAAAATCAGCGACAATGGGATCGGTATGAGCCCTGAAGAGGTGGTCGAGTACATCGGCACTATTGCCCGTTCCGGGACAAAACGTTTTGCGGAACTCAATCAAGAATTAAAAGAAAGACCCGAACTGATCGGTCAATTCGGAGTGGGCTTTTATTCTTCTTTTATGGTGGCGGATAAAGTGACTCTGCATACGCAAAAAGCCGGAACCCATATCGGCACACTTTGGGAAAGCAAAGGCGACGGCACTTACACCCTCGACGAGATCCCGCGCGCCGAAGGTCATGGCACCACCATCACTTTGCATTTGAAAACCTTTGAAGAGGCGGAAGAGATTCAAGACTTCACCGATCCTTGGACTTTGAAATCTTTAGTGAAAAAATACTCCGACTTTATCGCTTATCCCATCCGCATGAAGGGTGAAAAGGAAGAGGAGACTTTAAATAGCCAAAAAGCTCTGTGGCTTAAATCTCCTTCAGAAATCAGCAAAGAGGAATATAAAGAATTCTATCACCATTTGAGTCACGACTGGAACGATCCTCTGAAGACGATTCATTACAAGGCTGAAGGGACCCTGGAGTTCAATGCTCTGCTTTACATTCCTACGCAGAAGCCTTGGAATTTCAACACCCGCGACACCGAGTATGGTCTCAGCCTTTACGTCAAACGGGTCTTCATTATGGCCGACTGTAAGGATTTGATCCCTCAGTATTTGCGTTTCATCAAAGGCTTGGTCGATAGCTCTGATTTGTCACTCAATGTGTCTCGGGAAATTCTGCAACAAAATCGTCAAGTCACGCAAATCCGCAAAAATGTCGTCAACAAGATCTTGGGAACCCTCAAAGACATGCTCAATAAGGAACGCGGGCTTTATGAAAATTTCTGGAAAGAATTCGGCTCTACTTTGAAAGAAGGTTTCCCAGGGGATGCCGCCAACAAAGAAAAGCTGCAAGAAATCACACTTTTCAAAAGCACTGCAGCCGAGGGCTCCGGCAACTCTTGGACCACTCTTGAAGAATATGTCGCTCGCATGAAGCCTCAGCAAAAAGAAATCTACTTCATGACCGGCGAGGATCTTAATAAGATGATGGAAAGTCCTTATTTAGAAAAACTCAAAGAGAAAAATTACGAAGTGATTTTACTCGCGGACCCCATTGATGAATGGGTGGTGGAAGCCCTTCGTGAATACAAAGGCACAAAGCTTCAATCAGTGACTAAAGAAGATTTGAACCTCGACACAGAAGAAGAAAAGAAAACCAAAGAAGAAGAGAAAAAAGGCCATCTGGAAAGATTCAAGCCTTTGATGGAATCGATCAAGGAAACCCTCAAAGAGCAAATCAAAGAGGTCAACATCTCGGATCGTCTCACCGAAACTCCGGTTTGCCTGGTGGCTGGAAATAACGAACCTTCAGCACATATGCAAAGAATCCTGTCCCAAATGGGTCAAGATCAAGGTTTAGGCGGAAAGCGCATTTTAGAGATCAATCCCAAGCATGCGGTGATTGAAAAAATGTTGAGCTTGTCCTCAGATCAGCAAAAATTATGGACTGAAGTTCTTTACTCACAAGCCTTGCTCAATGAGGGGTCTAACCTCCCGGACCCTAAGAGATTCAGCAAACATCTTGCCGAGCTCATGTTAGGCAAACACTAGAGAACTCTAGAAATAGAACTCACACAGAAGCCTCCTGGCTACAATGGTCAGGAGGCCTGCAATTTGGTGCTAAATTATTAGACTGAATAACTCATAGACGTCGGCTAACAAATTTTGTCCTTCTTGGATTGCACCACCCTCAAATCAAATTAAACGCCGCACGCCCCTCCGTAAAAATTGCAAGCCAAGCATGGATCTAAATCAATAATTGAGGTTTATGGATGGACTTCATAGGTTAACAATGAAACGGGAGCCGTTGCTATGAAGATGCAAACTCTATTATACAAAGTCCTTGTCGCTTTTGGCTTTCTTTTTTCAATTCGGGCCTCCGCAGACATCCTTTTCGTGGATCTTAACAACTCAATTGGGGAAATCCAAACTGTCACTGCTCTAGCGGCCGCACGCGGGGAAAAACTCGTCATTACGCCTCAGGTAGACGCAAGTAAACGTATTGCCATTAAGAAAAAACAAAGACAAATGGAAAGTCTGGTCGAAATTAATCAAGCGCTTTCCCACAAAAAACAATTGAACAAATCCCAGCAAGCGGTCCTTAAAAAGAATTATGACAAAGTCTATGAATTGAAAATAGAAATTGAGGAGCTTTTGGAAAATACTCCTCCTATTGAGCAAGAAATTCAAGAGACCTTTGATCTTGCAAGACAGAGCGATCAGAAATTCTCATCCATGATTGTGTCAGGGCATCATTCCATCCACGATGAAAATCTCGGTATTATAAATAAAATAACTGACAATGATTTTCTGAAAATTCTGAATAACAATAAAGATGTCGTTTCAGGAATCAAAGCTATTTATCTGTGGGGCTGCTATACAGCCACCAAAGACAGAGTCTATTTTTGGAAAAAAGGTTTACCAGAGGTCCGATTTCTCGCGGGCTTTCAACTCAAAGCACCCGGTGATGGCAAGGCTTTGAACCATGATATGCTCGAGATTTTAATACGTAAAGAAACCATGCTCGTTTCGGATAATGAGGCCCAAAATGCGCCTAAAAACATTCTTGAAGCCATTTCTTCAATTCCCAACGTAAAGCTCTCAAGTGCGGCCCTCTTTCTTTATAATTATTATGTTGATAGTTCATTTCAAGTCGTGGATGTCAGAAATGAAAATTGCGCTCCCAATGTCGCCCGTATGATGAAGCTCCATTATAATGCCGTAGTTCAAAGCTATTTATATGGCCATAAAGATATTCCAGAGGATACGTCTTCATCTCCTCTCAGAATGATTTATGAAGAAGGACAGCAACTTAAACATTGTCAAGGTGCCGAGATGGCTGGATTTATGGCGGAATATATCCGACTTTTAAAGCTGATAAAATTTCCTCAGGTCAGCGAGAATTTTTTCAGCTATTACAAAGAAGATTTAGCAAAAATGAAAGACAGTATACAGTCTAAAAGACTTCCCGTCGATTTAGAAGTTCCAAACTCCTCCGATTCGAGACCTAAAATTTTTGAGTGGATCAAGAAAGTCTCTCAATTTGCGGCTGATCCAAAAAATAACAATCATCCTGACATCATCCTGATGAATAAAATGAGCCGACGCCTGCAGAATATCTTAGGAAACCTAAACTGCATCACGACAGATTGGATCGAAGACTATGGACCGGCAAGGATCAAGTCCGCGATCGATGAACCCTGCGCTGAAAAGTAATCTGAGACGGGATCAATCGGCTCAGAGCGATTTGATATAATTTAGGATTTCCTGGGCGTGACCCGGAGCTTTGATCTTGCGAAACTCGGCAATGAGCTTGCCTCTTTCATCCAGGATGAAAGTACTGCGTTCAATGCCCAAGACTTTTTTGCCGTACATATTTTTTTCCTTGATCACATCAAAATATTTGCAAAGTTCCTCTTCAGTATCCGAGAGCAGTTCAAACTTGAAATTAAATTTACATCTGAAGGCCTCATGGGATTTTACGCTGTCCCTGGAAACTCCAAAAACTTCGGCATGGGCTTTTTTAAATTCCCCATACAACTGATTGAACTCCTGGCCCTCCAAAGTACAACCGGGGGTATTGTCCTTGGGGTAAAAATACAGAATCACTTTTTTGCCGCGCATACCCCTGAGCAATTTGCTCAAACTATTTGGTGTTGTTTTCGCGGGGCCGCTCGGGCTCAATGGGTTGAGGAGTGGCTTCCGCTGGGGGAGCTTGGTCGCTGCTTTCAATAACGCCTTCAAGGGCGTTGCCGTTTTCAAAGGGGCTTTTTTGCGGTGCTGGGAGGGGCTTTGGCTCGCGGACACCGCGGGCTTCAGGGTCTTCTTGCTGATCGATTTCTTGGCCATTCCTGTCATGATAAATGTCCTCTTCGCTGATAGCGTCTGGAGTAATAGTTGGAGATACGGTAGGGGTTGGAGTTGATTTTGGCACAGTTGGAGCTGGCACTTGTTTTGCCAAATATTCCGGGGCTTGCAAAACTGTCTCGGTCACACTGATCTTTCCTTCGAGAGGAACATCCACTTCTATCTTACGAACCGGATCTAAGTTTTCCAAAACTTCGGCTTTAAGATAGAGCATCGTCTTGGCCGAACGTTGATACTCGAATTGATTAAAACGCAAAACTTGATTTTTTGCAGGATTGAAATCAATCATGAACCCCTCACAACTAAAGTTTTCGATAATATCATTATCATGGGATTTCAACTTGCAACTCATTCTTGGGCTCAGGATGGAAGTTGCAAAACCCAAAACCTCTTCAAGATTTCCCCCGCGAAAATTAATAAATAATTCGTTGGATTTAGGATGACTCCAATCCCCGATTTTTATGAAGCTTTCTTTTTTATTGCACTGATGCATCACTTCCGCATCTTGTGGAAAGCCCGCCACGCCCGGCACATTTCTCGTCATTGAATAAACGTCGCATTTAAAAAGAGATTTGTTCGACAGCTTCTGCTTCATTTCAATCAAAAGCGCTCGCTGCATTTTTCCAAAAACTGATTTTCCCTGCGGTGCTTTTTCTTGACGAATGACCCAAAGCGCTTCTCTAAAAACCGCATCCATCTGTTCGAACCAGTGCAAAATCTTTTGCAGCTCTTTGTCAGCAGTCTTAGCCGCCGCCACCGGAGGCGTAGATATTTTTGGAGCATTGGCTGTGGCTGCGGGTTTAGCGGCCTGCACAGCTAATGAAGCTCCTTCTTGCTGCGAAGTACAGCTTGCACATAAAATAAGCATAATCAGAGCGTATTCTAAAACGCGCATCCTTTACTTCCCTTTAAAAATCCGCCTCAAGTTTGCTTCAAGTTCTCTTTGACTTACTGAGGCTAAATTCTCTAAACTTTCAATATACTTTCAATTTAGCTTTAACTTTAGCATACAGCTTAATTCGCACTCTCTTTTTAAACCTATAACTGGAGGCCCTATGGAAAAAATCTGGCTTAAACAATATCCCAAAGGGGTCCCTACAGAAATAAATATGCAAGAGTACTCCTCCATCATGCAAGTTTTCGATGAGGCCTGCCAGAAGTATTCTCACAAAATAGCCTTCACGAATATGGATGTGAGCTTCACTTACTCTGAACTTCATGAAAAGGTCCAAGATTTCGCCTCCTTCTTGCAAAATGAGCTCAAGTTAAAAAAAGGCGACCGTATTGCGCTGCAAATGCCCAATATGCTTCAATTCCCGATAGCTCTTTTTGGTGCGCTTCGTTCTGGACTAACGGTGGTAAACACCAATCCTCTCTACACGGCCAAAGAAATGCTTCATCAATTCAAGGATTCCGAAGTTAAAGCCATTGTGATTATGGCGAATTATGCTCACTTACTTGAAGGCATTATTAAAGAAACGAAAATTGAGTCCGTAGTGGTCACCGAGTTGGCGGAACTGTTCCCTTTC
Source organism: Pseudobdellovibrionaceae bacterium (assembly GCA_036559425.1). GTDB lineage: Bacteria > Bdellovibrionota > Bdellovibrionia > Bdellovibrionales > Bdellovibrionaceae > JACMRP01. Next base: position 6,962 of record DATBTE010000424.1, read on the forward strand.
CCTAAAAATCTTATCATCAACTCCGTGCTCAAATACGTGAAGAAAATGGTTCCGCCTTACCACCTCCCCCATGCTTACAGCTTTAAACAGGCCCTCGAGCTTGGACACGACAAGAAACCGCAACACCTTGAGTGTGTTCCCCAAGACATTGCCTTTTTGCAGTACACTGGAGGAACCACAGGCGTTTCCAAAGGGGCGATACTCAGTCACAGTAATATTATTGCCAATATGTTGCAGATTTGCGCCTGGATGACTCCGGTTTTGAAAGAGGGCGAAGAGGTTTGCATCACTCCCCTTCCAATGTACCATATCTTCTCACTCACGGTGAATTGCCTGGCCTTCATGAAATATGGAGCTCACAATATTTTAATCACCAATCCGCGGGATCTTCCATCCTTGGTTAAGGACATGAAGAAGTATCATTTCACTCTAATGTCAGGAGTGAATACTTTATACAATGGCCTTCTGAACAATGACGAGTTTAGAAAGTTGGATTTTTCCAAATTAAAAATGAGCGTCGCTGGGGCCATGGCTTTGCAAACCTCTGTAGCCATGCGCTGGAAGGAGCTCACCCATAGCCTTCTTGTTGAGGGCTACGGACTCACAGAAACGTCTCCGGTGGCCTGCTGCAATCCCATTGATGGCCGTGACAAAGTGGGCACCATTGGCTTTCCGCTTCCCAGCACGGACGTTAAACTTGTGGATGACAACGACAACGAAGTGGCTCCCGGCCAAGCGGGTGAAATCTGTGTCTCGGGGCCTCAGGTCATGCAAGGTTACTGGAAGCGCCCTGATGAGACCGCAAAGGTTTTAAAGAAGGGTTGGCTTCACACCGGCGACGTCGCCCTTGTCGACAGCGATGGGTATTTTAAAATTGTGGATCGCAAAAAAGACATGATCTTGGTTTCAGGATTTAACGTCTATCCTAATGAGGTGGAAGATGCCATCGCTTCACATCCTGGCGTGCTTGAAGTGGCCGCCATTGGTATCCCCAACGAACATTCGGGTGAGGCGGTAAAAGTATTCATAGTGAAAAAGGATCCGAACCTAACGGTTCAAGATGTCCTTGGATATGCGAAGGAGAGTCTTACCAACTACAAGGTCCCACGGGAAGTGGAGTTCAGAACCGAACTCCCTAAAACCAATGTGGGTAAAATTTTGCGCCGGGCTTTGCGCGACCAAGAGAATCCTACAGCGAAATAGTCCATCACTTCGCCCTCTATGCGCTTTAATTATCAACAATATGGGGGGCCAGTTTCAAACCTTTTTATTCCAAGTCGCACACCAAGCGGTGCTTTTTACCAATTGGTTTGGGAAAATTTGGCACTTACCCACTTCTTCACCGTTTTTAGTGCTGTGTTTTGTATAAAAACTGCAGTTATTGCAGAGTTGCTTTTCAAAAGGCACACCACCTCTTTCGATTTTTAATGAAGCATCTTTTACATCGCTGTGTTTGAGTTGATAGTGCACAGCTGCTGCAGCGCCTTTACCTGGTACTACCATGGGAAGATCGGCACCGGTTGTTGCTCCGCCCTCTGCAGGACGCGCTTTTCTTTTTTCCTCAGCGAAAGCTTTTGTCCCCAACAAAGGCGCAAGAGCCGCGAGTCCTAGCATTTGACCTACATTTATGAAAAAACGACGGCGATTTAAAAGACGACTGGTATTTGGTTCCATTCTTTAGCCTCCAAGAATAATAGAGAAATACAATACAGGTTTGTATTTACAAAAACTGCACCTTTTTCAATTCGTTTGCAAGTAGTTTACAGGCTGCGACGATTCCAGACTCGGTTCAATAAATGTCCAGCAATCAAGAAAATACTTCCGATAATCGTCATGATGTCATTCCAGCGCAGTTGATGGCGATTGCTGGGCCCGATGAGAGCCACGCTTAAAAGAAAAATTCCTAGTCCCCCTAAGAATAAAACCATTTTATTTTTATGTTTTTTATACCCTGTCCAAAAGGAATAGATCGCCACGGGAACAATAAAAATAGAAATGAATAAATGGAAGGGCGAATAGTGAATGGAATAAATCCATAAGGGCAAGCTGTAGGCAATAAAAGGTGCCACCAAACAATGAAGCGCACACAGAGCTGAAAGAAGGACGCCCGTACGGTCCCATTTTTTAGTTTCATGAGTGGTTATGGGATTCATTGGCATCCCTCCTTATGGCTCCAAGTGCAAATGAATGTCAATAAAGACCCCCGAAAGACAAGGTAAAACCTTGTCTTTCCCCACCAACT
>DATBTE010000425.1:0-2006 GCA_036559425.1 Pseudobdellovibrionaceae bacterium
CTGTTGAAGCAACTGCTCTTTACTAAGACCACCGATAGTGATTTCTTTGAATATATTGAACTTATTCGAAGACATCGTTTCTACCATTCTACCAATTTGCTTCGGTTTTCTACCAATTGCGGATTTCAGAAATAAAAAAAACCACCGTTGTTTCCGGTGGTTAATGGTAGGGAGTACAGGATTCGAACCTGCGACGTCCACCTTGTAAGGGTGGCGCTCTACCAACTGAATAATTCTGATTTTTATATAGTGTTAAAGATGACGTGACAACGTCTTAAGGTGGGATGTTGCGTTATTAGTATTATACAAAAAAATCTGACTTTCGGTTCAGGGTGAGACCGATTCCTGCTCTGTTGATGCTCCATAAGCCGTTAATTAGCGTTGCGGGTGGAGGTAATATGGATTTACTAAGCAGATTAAATAAACAGGCTGTCGAATTGTGGCAAAAACACGTCTCTTGCAAAAATCTTGAGGAACGAGATCAGCTTTTGAAACAGTACAAGGCGGTATTCAATCAATATGTGAAGCACAAAGAATGGCTAAAGGCGCTGGAATCTTGATGGTAAATTTAATCAAGGTCAGAAATTGATATTTTGTGGGGATATTTTTTATAAAGACTGGAGTTATGTGTCCATCTTAAAGCTGTATACCCATTAATCAGTTGATGTCCCACCCATCGAGCATCTACTGGATATGGTGAGTCTGGAGGGTTAATAAGAAGCAAAGCCCCCATATATTCTTGAAATTTTTCAGCTGAAATTAACGACAGCCCATACAAATGGTATGATCTTCCCGTTTCATATATCTCAAAATTCGATATACCAAATTCTTTGAAGACAGTTTCAACGGATTGAATATCAGATTTTTTTATTTTTGATAAAAAATCGATCATTGGAATATGATAAATTTTGTTATCCTTAGTCTTCACTTTTGATTGAAATGCGAGTTCTTCATCATCTTTTAGCTGACTTATCATAGAGGTAAACCACTCCTCCGCTTCAGAGGCTTTTACTTCATAAACATGTCTCTTATTTTGGAATTCTCCAGGTTTATATATGTATTTACCAAACTCAAAAATACTATCATTACCAGCGAGTGAGATAAAAATCTTCAACAACTTAATTGGATGTGCTTTTGCATCAATCATTAAGCTCTCACTTTGGTTGAAATTCCACTGAGAAGCTGAAACACGTGAAGTGCGTGATTGTCAGTCATGCCAGAAATATAATCGACCAGTAAATGTGCTCGAAGGAACGGCTCAACATCAGGTCCAAACTTATTTCTGTCATGCTTATAAGCAAGAATATGTTTTTTTGGCAACAATAGCGCCAATCTCTTTTCTAACTGATATCCAGAATCCGTATCATCGATAATTGAATCAAATTCTCTCGCTTGAACAAAAAGCAGTGGCTTAAAATGATCTAAAAGACCACGAATGATGTTGTATGAGCATAATTCCAAATCACACGCCTGTTTTGACATAAATAGCTTACTTCTTGCAAATCTAGTTAAAGAATCTAGGATTTTTGCCTCAGACGAAGATTTATTGTAAAGTGGAGTGTCTAACTTCCCATCCATAATTTTATCATGTAGTTTAATATATTCATCAGCAACAAAATCAGTACATGCTCCAATGACCCTTATTTTCAAATCTATAAATCGAGATTTTTCATATTTAACTGAGTTTGCTTTTTCGACAAAGCCATTCCAAATGTTTACTGCTTCAGTTTCATTTCTAAGATCGTTGCTTACAAAACTAAGGACATCTTCCCATCGAATTATTCCCTTTTCGATTCCGTCTTCGATATCACTTACGCAGTAGGCAGTGTCATCAGCGGCTTCCATCAAAAACGTTAACGGATTTCGAAATTTGTCAGATGTAATTCCTAGACTAGCTCTAACAGATTTTACTGTCTCAGATTCTACTTTAAAATATCCCTTCTTTTTAAAGAATTTTCCAGCATCGGGAATACAAGAATCGGAAAGATATTTCAAATAGGCCGACA
>DATBTE010000426.1:0-9063 GCA_036559425.1 Pseudobdellovibrionaceae bacterium
CGTTGGTAAAAACGTGGGTGCTAACAGCGTAAGTAATTTCATTTATTCCTCCAAGAATATGGTTATTACTTTTCAAGAAGATCATCATAATCATCCTTTCAGTGTTATACAACGGGACAAACTGATGGTCCAAAGCCAGTAAAAATTATTTCACAGTTCTTATTCGTCCTCCCCTTTCTTTTCTCCTTGATAATAGATGATCGAGTAGGTCCAGTTATCATTAAACTGGACCTAACCATAAAGGGTCCATCTAAGGAAACTAAAACTATTGTGCAAAAGAACTGTTAAGTTAATCCTACAATTTCCGATTTATGAACATCATGAAAGACGATGCCAATAACCACTCTCCATCTCCTTATCCCGCTGCCTCAGGACCCCTTGAGATCGTTAATGCTGATTGGAAATCCGAAGCTGGACCTCTCAAGATTTATCTCAATGATAAAACCATCTCTGAAATTATGGTGAATCGCTGGGACCGGATCTTTATCGAACGCAATGGCATGATCGTGGAAGCCGAACATCACTTTCAAAACGCCGAGGCTTTGGCCCGCCTGGTTCGCGCTTTAGCCGTCACTGTGGGTAAAGAACTCAATCGCCGTTTCCCCTATTTGGATGCGCGGCTGCCGGATGGCTCTCGCTTGAATCTTGTGGTACCCCCTATTTCCCTTGAAGGCCCCACAATTACTATTCGAAAAGCCAACGAGAGCGTGATCAATTATCATGAACTCGTGCAAAAAGGATCCATCGACGGCAAAGCTATTTACTTTCTAAACCGCGCCGTCTATGCGAAACAGAATATTGTCATCAGCGGAGGAACCGGGAGCGGCAAGACCACTCTTCTCAATATCCTCAGTTCTTTTGTGGGTGATCATGAACGCATTGTCACCTTAGAAGACACCGCCGAGCTTAAATTGAACGTCAAAAATATCGTTCGCATGGAAACCAAACCTGCAACCGGGGCTGACCCGGCCATAACTATGGATAGTCTGCTTAAAAATGCCCTGCGAATGCGTCCCGACCGTATCGTGATTGGAGAATGTCGAGGTGCTGAAGCCATGGATATGCTGATGGCCATGAATACGGGCCATGAAGGAAGTCTCACCACCGTCCACGCGAACTCCGCTGCGGATGCCCTTCGCCGTCTGGAATCGATGGTGCTACGTTCTGGAATCGAAGCCCCGCTCTCCATGATTCAAATGGACATTGGAAATACCCTTAATCTGATCGTGCAAGTAAATCGTACTTTTGATGGCAAACGTCAGGTGGTCGAAATCCTCGAAGTGAATGGCCGAGAAAAAGATGCCTATCTCACGCGAGAAATCTTTAAATACGACCATGAAAAAGGTCTGCTTTCCACGGGGGCGATCCCCCGCTTCGTGATGGAAAGCCGCGATGAAAAACTCGCTCTCAGCGCGGATATTTTTGATCCTGGAAAAAAGGTCCGACTGACCTAAATCACTGGCCTATTCAGAATTTAGATTCTAGATTCTAGATTCTAGATATTCAATCAAAGCTTGTACAGGTTGACCGTTGCCCCCTTGAGCGCTCAAGGCACCTTGAGCCTTATCCGTCCAGCTGTAAATATCCAAGTGAGCCCATTTCTTCCCACGCACAAATTTTTGTAAAAAAAGAGCGGCGGTAATAGCGCCGCCAAAACCTCCGCCAGAGTTTTTGAAATCCGCAAAAGGCGAAGACATCTCACTGAAGTACTTATTGTACAAAGGCATGCGCCAATTCAAGTCTCCTGCTCTGTAACCGGCGGTGTTGAGCGAGTCCGCGAGCTCATCATCATTGCTAAAAAGCCCGGCGATTTCCGCACCGAGACCTACTTTAATGGCGCCGGTTAAAGTGGCCACATTAATCACCGCTTCGGGCTCATTTGCTCCTGTTTGGCTGGCAGCGACATCCAAGGCATCAGCGAGAATTAATCGCCCTTCCGCATCAGTATTATCAATTTCCACGCTGAGGCCATTGCGAGCAATAAAGACATCACTAGGACGGAAGGCTTTCGCATCCACCGCGTTTTCAGCCAAAGCAATATAAAAATCGCAAGGACCTGGATACTTTATATCCGCCACCCAAGAAGCCAAAGCCAGAACACTGGCAGCGCCACCCATATCTTTTTTCATGAGCCTCATTGCGGCGGAAGGCTTGATGTCCAAGCCACCCGAATCAAAAGTGACCCCCTTACCCACAAAGGCCATCGGCTTTAAAGAAGTCTTTTTGGCAGGTCGGTATTTGAGGTGCAGCAAGTAAGGACCAAACTCGGCCCCTTGCCCCACAGCCAACAGCAATCCCATTTTTTCTTTTTTCAAACGAGCCGCATCCCACACAGCTATTTTCATAGAAACGGGAAGACCCAGCTTTTTGGCAAAATCCACGAAAGTTTTTGGATTCAATTCATTGGGTGGCAAATTCACCAAATGCCGAGCGATATTCACGGACCTCGCACGAGCTTGAGCCTGATGGAGCGTGCTTTTATCAAAGTCTCCTGAGCTTTTTAAAAGAAAAACTTCTGGCCAATTTTGAGGTTTTAACTCATGAATTTGACGGAAATTATAAGAACTCATTCCAAGTCCGACCAAAGACCCCAATTCGGGTTCAAAATCCGTATCAATATACTCAATACGTATTTGTTCAAGAGCATGGGCTTTAAAATGCCCCAAAAGGCCGCCGAACAAATCACGACTAAACGCATAGTCAGATTCTTCCAAAAGACCCTGATGTTGTACCGAATCCAGCTTTCTGCGAGGGCGGACAATCCAAACAGGTCCTTTAACCCCTACAAAGAACACCATTTCACGTTCATTTTTCTTGAGTTCCGTCAATTGCCAACTCAAAGCGTGCTCTTCCGTCAAGGAAAGAAATTTAGTTTTTCCTTTGGGGTCCTCACTGGTGCCTAAATAGTAAACATAACCAGTGTTAGCACTTTTATTTTTAGGTTCCTTATTAATTAGAAAACTCTCCAACCAAGATTTAAATCGCATGTGTCACCCCTAGATTTAGTTTGAGATTCTGCCATGATTTTTCTTACAATGTAAGTTATGACATGGAAAGAGACTCTAAATCTCAAATTTTGTTTCCTCAACGCAGAAAACCTCTTTCTGCTATTTGATGAGGCTCCCACGCCGGAAACGATCAAAGCCAACCTCAGGCTGGATGAAACGAAATGGCAACGTCTTTCTTCGTCGACCTTTGAGAACAAACCTTTAAAGAAGTGTTTCGAACTGGCTAAGACTTTGAAAGAGATCAACGCCGATATCATCATGCTCTGTGAAGTCGGAGGCTCAGAATCTCTGAAAAACTTCAACTTGCTCTTCCTGGGAGACGCTTACTCCCCTATTTTGACTGAAGGGAACTCAAACCGGAATATCGATGTGGGTTTTTTGATTCGCAAGAACCTGCCCTTTTACTTCGATCTGCAATCCAATAAAAATCGACTTATCAATTATCTTTATCCCCATGAACGAGAATCGGTGAAGGCTTCAGTCAAGAGTCATAAATTTTCTCGCGATGTGGCAGAACTTCGTTTATTTAAGAAAAACGTCGAAAAACCTTTTTTAGGGATTTTACTGACTCACTTAAAATCACGCCTCGATCCGGAAGGAATTGACCCCGGAGGTTTCGAGCGCCGACAAGCGGAACTCTTGGCTTTACTTGAAATCTACAAAGAGTTTTCGGAAAAACATCCACAAACTCCCCTGATGGCGGCGGGTGATTTCAACGGAAATGCGAGCAGCGCCAATACCGATGAAGAATTTAAACCGCTCTACGAAAGAACGGAACTTAAAGACGTTCTTGAACTAATGGGTCTTAGTTTGGAAAATAGAGCGACTTTTTATCAAGTGCGCTCTAACAACAAAACGGAAGGTCGGCAGATTGACTTCTGCTTTCTTTCCAACTTACTAGCAAAACATCTCAAAGAAAAAAGCGCCTTCGTCTACCGATATAAAGATGAGTTTGGCATGGGCTTGGGTATTCCTATGACGTTGGATGCCAAACTCAGGCTTCCATCGGATCATTATCCGATTGTTTTTGAAATCGAAAATTTGGAAATCTGGTGATTGACCAAAAGGGACAAAAGCTCTTAATCTTGTTTAAGTTATGCCCATTCAAAAAACCAGGACCCTTCATATTCAAGTGGCCGCGACTTCCTTTTACGTCTCGGCAGAGTCCCGCCCGGAACAAAATTATCATTTCTTTTCTTATAAAATAAGTATCAAAAATACCGGCTCTTGCACGGCTCAATTGATGAGTCGTCATTGGATCATCACTGATGGGCAAGGACGCGTAGAAGAAGTGCGAGGGCCTGGGGTCGTCGGGTTACAGCCAAAAATCAATCCTGGCCAAACTTTTGAATATGAAAGCGCCTGTCCTTTGAATACCTCTTCGGCAACAATGAAGGGCCACTATCAGATGGTCAGCGAAGAAGGCCATAGCTTCACAGTGGAAATTCCAGAATTCTATTTGATTGCTCCGCAAGCTTTGCATTAAATTGCTCGGTTGATTTTTTATTTTGCCCTCAACTGACACAGCATGAACCGATCTGGATGGAAAAAACATTAAAAACACGTCCGACCTTCCACTTAAACTCACATTCACTCATTACGTTCTCCTTACTTTGAAACTTACAACCAAGGAGAGATTTATGAGATTACCAATTACACTTTTTACGATTGCACTGGCTTCCACAGGCATTGCGCGCGCTGCCAGCTCTCAACCAATAATAGATTTGAATGCCTTGCAAGCAAGTCCGCTAGAGATTTCGGAAGGGCTCGCTCCATTAGATCGCAGTGATAGAGATGGAAAACCCCCCAAAGAAATGCCCCAATCTTGTAAGGACGCCGCGATCACCCCTGAACAAAAAACCAAAATTGATGAAGCCGTCTACCAAGCAAATCGCGAAAAAATTCAACAAGACGCGGACCTTAAACTTGCCTTCATGAACTACAGCCATACCGTGAAGGATGCAACGAGTGATCTCCAGGCGGGGCAGAACGCCAGCACTCAACTCAGGGACGCCATTCAAAGAATAGTGGGATCTCACTTGGGCTTAGGCACTCGCATTTTGTATGAAATCGTTACTCCAGAGCAAAGAGCTAAAACTTTCGAATGCATGTTAGAGCTTCATAAGAAACACAGAAAATTCTAAATCACTGAATCCCCCTTTTCCTGAACCCACATCACTTCACGGAGATGTGGGTTTTTTTATATTATATCTTCACAATTGTGAAGATATCTTCATTTGCATCTTCACCTCTTTCTGTTGCCTGATTAAATCCAACACTAACTTAATGTTAGTTTTTTTAAAGGAGGTAAATATGCCAGGTAAATCCACGGTGAGCCAAAGAGGCCGCCCTAAGTCAATTGTGTCTCAAGCCGGAGAAGTGGTGCGTGAAGTGTTTGATACCATTACGGGCACAGAAGGGCCCCGCAGGAGGGTGCGTCGCTCAGGAGTGCGCAAAGCCGCAGCGAGAAAAGCCAGTGCCACAAAAAGAAGCCAGCCAGCCGTAAAACGAGCTAAAGCGATAGTGAGCAATATAAAAAGCGCAGGAAAAAAACGTGGGCCTAAAGCTCGCTCCCGTACTGCCTCGACCGCGGCACGAGTCCATCATTAATTTCAAGAAACTGTGCGCGGTTTCAGCCTCATTAAACCGCGCCCGTTTCTCTCAGTGCTGAATCGCTTATGTCTTTATCTCCAAACCCAGGCCTTAATATATTTTGGCGCATGATTGGAATTCGCCACTAACTCTCCTTTTTCATCCACAACGCTGAAACGAGTATTTGCAAAGCGAGTCAGGAGACCGACCTCATAACTCGATTGCGGAATTGCGGTGAAATCCCAAGGAAGTGTCTTTATCGGAATGGGGATATTGAGTTCTCGATCGATGATGTGGAAGCCGCCGGAAACCTTCAGTTGGAGTATAAGAAAGTCGTCTCCCTCATGAGCCATCCAACTGGCTCCCAATATTTTTTCATTTGAAGAAAGAGAGAACCCCTGATTCGGCAAGGACAACTGAATTTCTTTCCAGTAATCTTTAGCCTCAGGGCTATGGCTTAAAATGTATTCCCGTAAAATCATGGAGTAATTTCCCCAGCCGTTGGCAATCGCGAAGGCACAATGATTCCCCTGCTTCAAAAAGATATTGCCCACATTATTGTTGGAGGCTTTGTGTAAGGTTTGATTGAGCAGTTGTGAGTTTAGGTTGGAGGTTATGAAACCATCATTGTCCGCCGAAATGGTCATCGTAGGGACAGTCACTTGAGAAACATAGTGGCGGAAGTCGTTAAGATGCCAGAACTGCTCCAACGAATCAATCTGAAGCCCGGTAAAGGGCTTCAGATCCCAGGGCTTTTTTGCCGTCCAATCATGATAATAAGCCACCACCGCTTTCATGAGCCTATCGAAGAGTTTCTTGCCTTTAAGCCAACGCATGTTAGGGGGAAAGTATTGACCTAACACTGGCACAAAAGAATAAATTCCGCGAAGATGATGAATGGTCTCAAAACTGGCTAAGGTTGAAATCGGTTGCGCTGAAAATAAACGCCTTGCTGAGTTCTCCAGAACCACCACCGGACAAGTTGCGGTGACACTCTGAATGCCTTCCTGAGGAGGGATGATGTTGGCGCTGGCATAAAGTCCCGCATACAAGGCAGCATTTCCGCCCAAACTGGCACCGACCACATGCACGCTGGAGATTCGCTTCCGAATCGGAGAAGCCGATGATCGCACCAATTGAGCTATTTCAAAAAGTTGCCGTCCTTCATCAAATCCCCCTAGCGAAAAGGCTTTATTTTCGACCTGAAAATCCGAGCCTGTGTTACTGGCCAATGCCAAAACATGAAAGGGCGTCTCATCAAAAAGATGCATCATAAAAAAACGCTGTGTGGTGCTCTGCTCGCTGTTACAAAATATTCCGCATTTTGCGATGATAAAAGGGCGAGGCGTATCATCGGGCTTCATCGCAATAATGCCACTCAACACCCGTCCATCCGGAAGCGTGGCCCTGACCATGCGGATATTCGGGTTCTCGTGAAAGTCATAAGAGACCGTCGCGAACTTCATCAGCGTGAGATAAGTATGCCTTGAAAAAGGACCGGCTATTTCTTTATTACATCGGAGGAGCCAATCATTCACAGCTCTTGCCTGAACTGCTGCCGAGGTGCTGCTCCACAGGTGATCCCGGAGAGCCTCCTGACTGCAGATGTTGCTGGTCAAAGTGTTATTCACTCCGCTAGGGGACCACGGAAACCAATTGGTTTTTAGGGGATCGCTGACAGGAGTCACCGTCAGATCTGCCGGAAACTCCGGAGTCACTGGCCCCGTGGAAGGTTCTAGTTTCGGCAAAGGAGAAGTTTTCTTTACAGGACGCTTCAGGATTTCAAGCTTCAGGCCGGAAAGATCTTTTACTTCCCACTCATCAGTGGTAGCCATCGCTCCCTGAGCTAGAAAGCAGGAAGACACAAGGGAAAGCTTGATAAAAGCGAGAGGGATCTTAGTAAAGTATTTTTTATTTTTCATAGAAATACGTACTAGCACTCTTTATTTTGTATGAACAATCCGTCTTCTATGAATAAAACGTCAAAAAAAAAGGCTTCGTTTCCGAAGCCTTTTCATCATTTACAATTTTTTCTTCCAATTTAACGTTTAGTACAAAATGGAAGATCTGGTTGGATTTGGCAAATAATTTGGCACATTTGTGGATCCCCCACTGGGCAGCTTCCTGGATCTCCTGGGTTTCCAGGATTACCTGGATTTCCAGGGTTCCCAGGGTTGCTTGGTTTCGCGCCCACATTGATATCCAAAGTGGCAGCGGTTTTTCCCGTAGAATCAGTCACCGTCACAATTGTAGTTCCGTTGCTTGAGCCGACCAACTCACCGCTGGCACTCACGTCCGCTACGGAAGGATTGCTGCTGACAAAACTGAAAGGAGCGGTCCCGTTCCAAACTTGAAAACCAATTTTTTCTCCAGTAGCAATAGTTGCCGCTGCTGGAACCAAAGTCATTTGCTTGTTCAAAACCGCATCAATAGCTGCATAGGCATCTACACGGCAATTACAAGCTGTTTGAATTTGCGCTTTAACACCGGTTGTTTGCAAGATAGCTCGAATTTGAGATCCTGTTAAAGAAGGATCCTGAGCTTTCAACAAAGCGACCAAGCCAGCCACCAGTGGAGTTGCCATGGAAGTTCCAGACAAATCACCATATTTATTACCAGATAAGGTGCTGGTGATATTCAAACCAGGAGACGCCAAGTGAACCTTTGCAGTTCCGAAGTTTGACCAAGATGGTTTCTCATCGTTAGGGCCAGACGCCGCAACAGAAATGGAATTTGGATATCCATTGTTCGCCGGATAAACCTCAGTGCTGTCGTTGTTTTTTCCATCGTTGGAAGCGGCAACCACAAAGATAATACCCGCATCATCTGCACGCTTCACTGCCTCCAATAAAGGAGCCGCTTGTGAGCGAGAGACCGAAGCTCCCCAAGAAGCAGAAATCACTTGCACGTTGTGGGCAATCGCGTAATCAATTGCTTTAATCGCGTTGTTCAAATCGCCGGAACCGTTTTCTGTTAAGAACCGAAGTGGCATGATTGAAACCTCGGGACTCACACCCACGGTACCCCCTTCAATAATGCCTGTCGCTCCGATCACACCTGCACAGTGGGTTCCGTGACCTGGATTTTGCGCGCTCGTCTTATCCATGGGATCACTGTCGTCCTCAGCAAAGTCAAAACCAGAAACCATATTTGGTCTCAAAGAATCGTGAGTATAGTCAACGCCTGTATCAATGACCGCGACGAGAACGTTTTTGTTCCCTTTGTTGCCGGCTCTTTGCCAAGCTTTTTCAACTTGGACTTTCGCAATCGCCCATTGTGCCTTTAAAACAGAGGGTTCCATAGGAGCTGAAAAAGCATGCAACTTAAAATTCGGCACCACATATTCAATAGATGAATTGCTCATCAATGAAGCAAGAATAGGAGCTTCATTTTCCTTTTGAATGTGAACCTTAACCAACTTCCCCAGAGTGTGGTTATCCAAGACCTGAATCTGATTATCATA
>DATBTE010000427.1:0-7847 GCA_036559425.1 Pseudobdellovibrionaceae bacterium
CTCAATCCTTAGAGTCACCAAGAGCGCAGGCCAGAGCCCAGCAAAAACCTTTTGACCTTGAACACGTCAGCCGCTTTGATCTGCTTTTTGCCATCCTCAAATCAACGCCATTGAAAGAAATCAAAGAGGATTACTTCGGGAAAGATCACTTTCGCAACAAAGCTTTCTTTGAAGCCTATTTCTCAAATTATATTGAAGGCACGACCTTTGAAATTGCAGAAGCTGAAGAGATCATATTTGACCATAAAATCCCGGAAGATCGTCCAAAGGATGCTCATGATATTTTAGGGACTTTCACCATAATCTCTGATCCTAATGAGATGAAGAAAACTCCGCAAAGTTATTCGGAGCTGGATGCATTGATCAAGCAACGCCACTACACTTTAATGCAAAATCGGCCGGAAGTTCTACCAGGAAAATATAAAGAAAAACCCAATCGTGCGGGGGATACGCACTTCGTTCATCCAAATAATATTCAGGGAACACTGGAACAAGGTTTCCAAAGATACCAAAATCTACCGCCGGGACTGGCACGCGCGACATTCATGATGTTTTTGATTTCAGAAGTTCACCCCTTCAGCGATGGCAACGGACGAATTGCACGAATCATGATGAATGCAGAACTTTATGCGACTAAGCATTCCACCATTATCATTCCTAATGTGTATCGCGAAGACTACCTCACTGCCCTTCGCGCACTCACGCGTCGTGATCGTCCGGATCCCTTAATTAAAATGCTCTCGCGTGCGCACAGATTTTCCCATTTAGACTTTTCAAATTATAAAAAAGCCCTTCATGAAATTGAAATGAAAAACTGGTTCCGCGACTCTAGTGAAGCAAGGCTGATCGAATAGTATTATAAAGAGTCCCGGGTGTTTGCTGTATACATGGAAGCCATTAGAAGCTTCTGCAAAATCCATGACTAGACGAAGATATAGCTGCTGACTGATATCTGTAAACAATTCTCGCATGGCATAATTTTTAAAGTAATAATGAATAAATTTTCAAATTAACCGGAGAATTTATGACTCTTTTAAAAAAAGCTGCTCAGTATTTTTCAGCTTTATGCCTTTTAGCTTCGTTCAATGCGCGAGCTGCTGATGCTATTTGTGATAGTACCAATTTTGAAACTCAAAAACTGACTAATAAAGATCGCAGTCACCAAACCATGATGGGTGTGAGGCCTACTTATTCGGCCAAATTAGGAGAGGGTTTTAGTCATAGCGACAAAAGCGGTTTGCTATTAAAAGAAAATAAAATTGTTCCTTGGGGGGCCGGGGATATTTTGTCTGTTCGTCCACAAAATTCTGACGAACAGACAAAGAAAGGCATCGTGAAACCTGTCAAATTCTTTGTTCAATACGATCGACCTCCTTATAATAATGTTAACGACAAAAGAACTAAGGGAGGCATCTATAAAGTAGATTCCAAAGTTCAGAACACTGATGGCACGGGAGTTTCATGCTCAACAGAACCAAATGATTATGCTTATCATTATTTTCCTGATGCTGATGAAAAATCTCTAGTCGTAGGAAGTGTTTATTGTGTTCGCACTCGCTCAGGCAATGAATACACCTTAATCAGAGTCACCCACATTTGTGACAATGGAGTGGTTTTTGACTACAAATACAACGGAGACTCCAATGTCTTTGAGGGTGTAAAGAAAGTACCTCGAGCCGCTCCCCATGAGTCCAAGCCCACTGCGCCTGGTTCTCATCCAGGCAAATCATAGAGTCCTATTCTAGGCTTCGACAAAATGAGTGAACATTTTCAAGTAAAACCCCTCAGGAAATTGCAGGAGGGTCGGATGATCCGCTGCGTGTCCTCCGCGGGTTAAGTTGCGAGCCTGCCAATTGTTGCGTCGAATGGCTTTGCGGATGGCTTCTTTGAAATCTTCTTCTTCCAAAAGACCAGAACACGAACAAGACACCACAAATCTTTGCGGTTTTATCATGCGGAAGGCCTGGGTATTTAATTTTAAATAAGCATGGCGACCGGTAGGAATGTCTTTCTTCGCCTTAATGAAGGCGGGCGGATCAGCCACGATAATATCAAAGCTGCGGCCTTCGAATTTATCCAGACCTTCGAGCACATCGACCTTGTGTACTGTGACCTTGGCGCCTTCCCGTTCCGCATTCAGTTTTGCAAATTGCAGGGCGGATTCTGAAACGTCCGCTAGATGAACCTCCACTTCGAAGCCCAATTGTTTTAATGCCCGAGTGGTTTGCGTTGCCCAGTGACCCACATAACAACACAGATCGAGGATTTTTATGGGCTGCGATTTCAACTCGGGATGAGCCTTCGCCCAATTTCTGAAAAGTTTTACCGCCTGATAAATATTTTGCGTTTGATCAAGGAAGAAGCCTGTCTTTTGCCCTTTGGCCAGATCACATTGCATGCGGATCACACCCTCATCGCTGGCCGAGTTTAAAAGAATATCCACTTTTTCAAGGCCCATTCCGTCGATTGATTTTAAAGTCCTGGGTTCTTGGATTTCCAATCCCTCGAGCTTTCTCACATTAACGTCGTTGCGGATCACCACGGCGGTTTCCTCCCAACTCAATTTCGATAAACTCAATTTCTGCGCTTCTTCGACAAGCAGCTTGAAGAAAACTTCGGCGTCTTGCAGAGCCTTGTCCAATCCCGCAGTCACGAGTTGGGCCACAAAGACTTGGCCCTGTTTTCCATTTTGCTCGATCAAATAATAATCCAAAACCAAACCCGGCAGAAAGTCGGCTTCGCCAAAACTCATACGAAAACTGCCACGGAAACCAGCGTTTTTTCGGACTTGCCAGGAATGGAGAACTTTTTTACTTAAAGCCCGAAACCCCAGAGGTTCACGCTCTTCCGCATTAAAACTCACGGCGCGGAAGGAAATCAATGAATGAGGATTGCCATAACCACGGGCCAGAAATTCTCCGCGGGCATCTTGCAATTCTACGAAAGCACCGAGGCCAATGCCTTTGGGGCTGCTGGCCAGTTCGTTGGAGAAAACCCACGGATGCCCGCCTCGAACTCTTTTATCCGCCCCTGTGCGAAGTTTCCAAATGACCATTATTCCACCTCTTTAACCGCAAATACGAGAAGAGTGGTTTTCTCTTTCGCTGCGAAATTATTATCACTGATAACCAATAAGCTTTTGCGCCCGTCAGCCAAGGTCGGACCCCAAGTCAAACCCTCAAAATTTTCAACTTTTTGATTTTTTAAAACTTCTTCAAAATCTATGAGCATTTCTTTTTTAAGAGGCTCCGCTTTCCCTTCGGAAAGATTTTTAACAGCTGAGACATCTTTAGCTCCGGTGATATCGACAACATACAGCCCTCCACTATAGGCAATGCCTGTCTTAGTGAGACGGGCTCCCCGTTCCAAGACCAGCAGCTGAGAGTCATTCACAGAGAGCAATTCCGAAACTCCACGGAAGGCTTCTACCCCTGCTCCGTTCTTCGCCCCTTTATTCACCACATAGGGGAACTCCGCATTCACTTTGAAGGAGGCTTTGCCTTTTTTAAATTCCACCAAACGCAGCCAGAGATTGAGATCATCATCACCTTGATCCGCAATGATTGGATACTCATTCATGACATATAAATTCTGGTCCTTCGAATTGATGGTCATGCCCTCGAAGCCACGATTATTCTCAATGCCTTTTTTCTGAAGCCCTGTGGCTTCTGGCAGGTACTTATCAGGAAGAGAAATATCGTTTTTATAAACTCCTGCCGAAGAGATCACAAAGACATGTGGCATCGCGCGAGGTTTGTGGTTGTTATCTCCTTCAGTGCTCACGAGAAGATCCCCATCGGGCAAAGGAACGAGGGCCTCGAGGTCCAAAATCCAATCTTTCGGTGTGTCTTTCAAATGTCGAACTTTGGTGACTGCTATTGTGATCTTCGGCTCAGCAGAGATTTTCAAATCCATCTCATAGAAACGTGGGGGACCAAACTTACCCCGATTATCACTGATCGCAGTCAACTTCATCCCATCCCAATATATTCCTGATAGCCCCCCCACCTCTTCTTTATTGAAAGTGAGCTTCGGAGCGAAACTGGTCTGAGCATAGAGCTCTAACTGCAACTTTGGTGACAAACTCTTCGCCAGCGAAGAATTTACCATTAAAAGCAAACTTAAAACCAGGAATGGAATACTTAACTTCGCCATCTCAGCTCGATGGACTTTACAGGATTTACAAATTCTCGTTTTTCATCGAAATGATTTTTCCACTCCGCCTTCAGCGCATAATACCATTTTGCTTGCGTGTCTGCGTCTTTGATCAACATTAAACTGGGATCAAAATTGAGTCCGTCCTGTTGTTTCGAAACCGCATCCATATCTTGGTGCAAAAAGATTTGAGCGAACTTGCGAATCACGGGTCTCATCAAATTCAACCATGGAGAGTCCCAATAAACCATTTGATGAATAATGGTTTGTTTCTCACTTACCGGAGTGAGGGCGGTGTAAGAGTAAAGATTTCTCTTTCCCACTTGCACGTGCTCGACACGGACACAAGGAAGACTAAAGGTGATCTCGGTCGTCGGCACTCCCCCTAAAATTTTGTAGGCCTTTGAATTCGAAGATGGCTGATGTCGCACCATCTGGAAACCATGGGTCACCGGTGCAAACATCTTGCGCTTCTCGTAAGTGGTCTTTTCACTGCGCCAGAACCAGCTTTTATGCACATAAGGTCCGTGGGCAGGATCCATCAAGCCAATTACCGCATGATCAATGTGACAGGGGAAAATACATTTCTCGAGAACGCGCGGCTGAACATCCGCTGGCAGATTTTTCATAAAAGGAATTTCGGGAGTTTTGGAAAGATCAAAGTTTTTATCTCCGATGAACACCCAGATTAAACCTTGTTGCTCGCGCACCGGGTAATGCAGGACTTTGATTTTTCTGCAATCCAAATCCTGACCCTCACAAAGTGAAGGGATTTCAGTACAGGTCCCTGTATTATCGAATTTCCATCCATGATAAGGACACTCCACCTTATCCTCCACCACTCGTCCGTAGCTGAGGGGAATTCCGCGATGGGGACAGATATCACGAAGAGCGGAAACTTGATTTTGAGAATCACGATAGAACACAATAGGCTCTCCCAGAATGACCCGCGATTGCATTTTATTTTTTTCTAACTCCCTGGTGGGAAGGCCTACATACCAAACGTTACGTAAAAAAGTTGATTGCATAATTCTCCATTATTATGAATGAGCAAGGCCCGCACGCACTTCGGCCAAAAATACGGTGTTTTCCAAAAGTGAAGTGATCGTCATGGGGCCGACGCCTCCTGGAACAGGAGTGATCGCTGCAACAATATCTCCCAATTCTTCAAAGCGCACATCCCCACAGAGTTCGCCCGCTCCTGTGCCGTGCATTCCGACGTCAATAACCACGGCGCCTTTTTTAAAATCCTCTTTACCTAAGAGGCGTTTTTGTCCTGCCGCTACTACAACCAGATCCGCACGTGAGGTGTGCTCGCGTAAATTGCGAGTCTTTGAATGGCACAAGGTCACGGTGGCATTGGCTTCATTTAAAAGCATCGCCATCGGCTTGCCAACAATTTGACTGCGCCCCACCACCGCGGCGTCCATACCTGATACGTTGATTTTAAAATATTCAAGAATGCTCATGATTCCCATGGGAGTGCAAGGCTTAATGAAAGGTTTCCCTACCATGAGATAACCAGCATTCGCGTATGTCAGACCATCAGCATCTTTTTCCAGCATGATATTTCGTAAAACAGGTTCCAGGCTCAAATGTTTTGGCAAAGGCATTTGCACGAGGATGCCATCCACTTTGTCATCATTATTAAGTTTCTCAATCCACTGAAGAAGTGTGTCCTGATTAATATTGGCGGGAACTACATGAACTGAGGAATCAATGCCGGTGTTTTGACAAGAGCGATGCTTGTTTCTGACGTAAACTTGGCTTGCTGGATCTTCCCCGACTAAGATCACTGCAAGATGGGGAGCTCTGCCGGTTGCTTTTTTAAATGACTCAATTCTAGGTTTCAAAGCATCTCTACGAACTGCCGCCACCTTTTTTCCATCCAAGAGGATCATCGAATACCGCCTTTTTTTGCTCTCAATTTGTTCTATTTCACTAAGAAATTCAATAATTTATCTTTAAAAAACCAGAAAGAACCTCGCCCACTGCCCTTATCTTGACCAGAGAGAGCGGCTAGTTTATTGTACAAATTCTTGAAACTACGGAGGAATTTAAAATGGCTGAAAAAGTTAAACTTTCTAAAGATGGAAGTTCTATCGACTTTGTTCAATCTGATGGTATTCCAACCTCACTCAAAAAATTCCGCCAAAGCCCCGAAATTGAAGGCTTCTATCGTTTCGTCTTTGAAAATGATCTGCAAAAAGAATCTTATGAAATCCTCGATCAAATTATTATTGCCCGTAAGGCAAAGAAATCCCTGGCAGCCAAAGAAGCCAAGGCTGCGGCTAAAGAGCTGGATGCAGCTTCAAAGAATCCAAAGGCTAAGCTTAAGAAAAAGTAATTCTTTATTTGTTTTGTTTGAAATCTAGAATTCCGAAAAGAGATCCGAGCTACGGATCTCTTTTTTTATGTCCTCGCGATAAATGCTTCCTCACTTTGGATCTCTTCTTGCTATCTCCTGCAGTGCGGGAGGAAGTCTTATGCTTAAAAATAAAAAAGGCCAAAGCCTTATCGAATATTTGATCATTGTGGCGATTGTCGCCATTGGGACCATGTCTATCGTTCGGGTGGTTGGGAAAAATGTTTCGGTGCAATTTGCCAATGTCGCCAAAGCCTTGGGAAGCGGCGATGATTCTCAACTCAAGGCCGAAAAAATAGATTCCAAAATGTATAGTAAGAAAGATCTCAGTAATTTTCTAGATGGCGCCACATCCAGTGACTCTAAAAAATAACAAAGGCCAGGCTTTGATTGAAAGTCTTGCTCTTTTTATAACTCTGATGGCGACTCTTTCGGTGTTTATAGGAATTCTCTATTTTGGCTTGGTTCATGTAGGAATGAATTATTTGCTGCATGAATTCCTGGTGTGCAAAGTGGCTCACGAGGAAAAGCTTTGCCACCGTGAGTTCGAGCAAAGAGCGAAAGCTTTTCTATTTGCCGCTCAAGTGACGAGGTTTGAAAGTAGCCGACACTTCAATAAACAAAAAGTTCGCGTAACGTTAAGCATGCCGATGAATCGCCGTCTAAGTATGCAAAAAGAACTTGAGCTTTACCCATGAATTCACAAAAAGGTTTTGCCTTAATTGGACTTATTTCCCTATTGCCTGTGATTCTCGCCGGAGGTTTGGCAGTCTTCAGTACGTTTGGATTTCTAAAGAGTGATCTTGGCACTTTAAATGCCTGTCGGGCCAAACAATTGCAGATTCAGAATAAGGCGGGTAAAAATCTTAGCAAACTTTTAAAGCTCAACCCTCGGGCTTTAAAACTGAGAATTCAACAAGCTCATGCGGAAAAAGCGTTAGCTGCAGCGATAGAAAGTGGCCAACCGCCAGCGATCGCAGCAGCAGAGGCTTATCTCCTAAAAATTCAAATGCAAAGGCAAGTTTTGGCTATTAAACAAAAGGTTCTAATCCAGACCGCTGATATATGGCTTGCCAGCGGGGGTGCTGATCTCCCAAAAGAGCTGCAGCGGGAATGGAGTCAACATAACACTCCATTAAAATCATGGATTCAAAGCTCTTTGCGTTTAACCGCCGCGAAAGTTCCAAAACTAGCGGTGCAAGCGGATATTCCAGAGGTGGCACCGGTTTATCAACTCCTGCCTCATTTTGAAGAAGCGCAATCTTGGGAGCAAACCTGGAATGTGGAATTTAGAACAGTCTCCTGGGCACAGAAGTTTCTAAACTTT
>DATBTE010000428.1:0-13222 GCA_036559425.1 Pseudobdellovibrionaceae bacterium
CGAGCAATGTGAACATCGTCCAAGAAATGACGGATATGATTCAAACCAATCGGGTTTTTGAAAGTACCCAAAAGGCGATTGGTGCTTACGACAGCATGGCTGAAAAATTAGTGAATATCGTGGGAAAGACTTCGCTGTAATAAAGCCTGAAGGAGGTAGTGAATGTTGAAGAGCTTGAATACCGCAGCTACAGGAATGGCGGCACAACAAACAAATATGGACGTTATTGCGAATAATATCGCCAATGTCTCTACCGCTGGCTTTAAGAAATCCCGTGCTGAATTTGAAGACCTGGTTTATCAAACGCAAAAAGAGCCGGGAACCGCAACCGGGATGAATTCATATTCTCCCAATGGGGTTCAAACTGGACTGGGAGTTCGCACGGCCGCTGTGCAAAAAGATTTTGCGGCCGGAAGTGCTCTCGTCACAAAAAATCCTCTTGATTTGCAAATTGAGGGCTCGGGATTTTTTCAAGTATTGACTCCCGATGGCCAAATTGGCTACACCCGTGACGGTGCATTTAAAAAAGATCCTAATGGTCGCATCGTCGATAAAAATGGCAATCTTCTCCAACCTGAAATCACCGTCCCTCCCAACGTGGCCGGTATAGAAGTGGCGCCGAGTGGTGAAGTGCGAGTGATTCAAGGCATGAGCGATACTCCGCAAACCATTGGCCAAATTGATGTCGTGAATTTCGTCAATCCCGCAGGCCTTAAAGCCATGGGTAAAAACATTTTCACGCAGACCCCATCCAGTGGTCAGCCGCAAACGGCCCGCCCAGGATTAAATGGGACCGGTTATCTTTCACAAGGCCAGCTGGAATCCAGCAATGTGAATATCGTGGATGAAATGGTGAATATGATCACTGCGCAAAGAGCTTATGAGACCAACAGCAAGGTCATCCAGGCGTCCGATCAAATGCTCCAATCCATTAATAACATGAGGTAATACTAGTGTGTATTTTGAAAGTTCTTTTAGGGGGAATCACAATGATGGCAAGCCTGGCATGGGCTCGCCCTGAAGTTATTTTTCCCCCTGAAACAGAAGTTTCCAATACAGCGGTGATTTCCGTTTTCCAAGTGGCCGAAATGAAAGAGCTTAAAGGTCTGGCGTTTCGTGAGATCGCGAGGATGCCACTGGTGGAGAAAATAGAAAAACAAGAGAACCTGGTTTTATCTGGTAAAGAGGTCTCTAAAAAACTGAGAGACTTGGTTAAAAACAGCGAACTTTTGAAAAAAATTAATCCCTCTTTCAAAATTCCCAGCGAAATTCATATTCATATTCGTCAGGAGGGTTTCTCTAAAATTGAGGTTGAAAGATCGATGAAGAATATTCTTGCCTCTCGTTGTGATTCTTGCCGTTTTCAAATAACCATTGATTCCATGCCGAAAATGAATCCCTTGAATGGGAGGATCGATTGGGAGCAAGAAATTAAATATGGTTCTTTTATGATTGCCGTGCGTGAGGCGGAGCAGTTCGTCAATAAATGGATTACCGGAACTCTTCATGTCAGAAAAACTGTTCCAGTGGCAAAAAAACTGATTCGCTTTGGCGAGAGACTCCAAACCGAGGATCTTGAAATTCTGGAAGCAGATGTCAGCTATGTAAAAGAAGAGACGCCAGATTTATCCCAGGTGGTGGGTTTAATAGCGAATCGCACGTTGACCCCTAGGACCCCCATTTTGCTCTCGGATTTGAAGCGAGAACCGGCGGCTCATCGAGGGCAAGTGGTTCGAGCTTTGGTAGGCGACCAAGATTTCGAAATTTCCATTAATGCTTCCGCCGAGGAAAACGGCTTTATCGGAGATTTGATTAAAGTTAAAAATTTAGAAACACAGAAAATGATGTCGGGAATTGTTATTGATAAGGGTGTGGTAAAAGTCCAATGAGTAAAAGCAGGAATGCACTTTATTTTTCTATGCTAGGGTTCGCGGTGGTGTTTCTTTCCGGCTGCGCTCATTTGAGTGATTTCCTGGCGCGCTTCAGTGGTCAAGATTCTGAAGCCGTTGTCACTCAAGATAGCGATGGCGCTTCCGTTCGTTATTCTGAGAATCCGCAAATGAGTGTGCCTTCAAATCGACAATACAAACGTATGACCCGTTCGCGAATGGAAGAGGAATCGGACCTTGGTGCTCAAGCTGGTTCTATGTGGGTGATGGAAGGTCAAGGAGCCTATCTCTTTGCACAGAATAAATCACGGCGTGAAGGAGATGTCTTGAATGTGAAGCTGGATGGGCCTTCGTTGAAACAGGTGGAAACCAAAGTTAACATCATTAAAAAATTACTAAAGCAGCTGGAGGAGCAAGAGCAAGCAAATCTCAATGGCGGTTTAGCGGCGAACCCGGCGGAAGGCGACCGGGCTCCGGCCGCGGCAAAGCCTGAAGAGAAAAAAGAAGATGGCAAAGATGAATTAGTCAATATCCAACAAATCTCCACAAAGATCGTGGAGAAACAGGCCGATGGAAATTATCGTGTACGGGGCGCGCAGCCTTTCATGATTGGCAAGCGTGAATATAAAGTGATCGCTGCAGGGCTGGTTCGTCCTGAGGACTTCAATGATGAGGGCGTTAGCTCCACAAAATTGATTGATCCCCAGTTCGATGTCGTCAGCATAAGAAGGAAGCCAAACAATGAATAAAATTCTTGTTGCCTTGATGATAACAGCAACGGGTTTTTCGGCAACAGCCGCACGACTCAAAGATATCGCCAGTATCCGAGGTGTCCGAGAGAATCAATTGATCGGTTATGGAATTGTGGTGGGTCTTAAAGGTACGGGTGACGGTAAATCGGAATTCACTTCAAAGAGTATGGTGCGCATGCTGGACAAGCTCGGTATGAAAATGGATTCGGCGGATATGCAAAGTAAAAATGTGGCTGCGGTCATTGTCACCGCGACACTTCCCCCTTTTGGTAAAGCCGGAAACCCCGTGGACATCACTGTGAGTGCGATCGGAGAATCCCAGAGTCTGCAAGGAGGAACTCTTTTGCAGACGCCTTTAAGGGCAGCGAATGACCAAGTGTTCGCAGTGGCTCAGGGGAGTATTATTCTCGGCGGTGATGGAAAAGACATTCATACCACAGCGGGAAGGGTGCCAAACGGCGCGATCATCGAACGTGATTTTAGCGGAGACTTCGCTTCGCGCAAAATGTTTCGCATGACTTTGCACAACCCCGATTTTACGACAGCGGCGCGAAGTGTGTTGACTATTAACAAGGAACTGGGTGGTGTTTTTGCTTCAGCTAAAGATGCGGGCACAATCGATATCATTACGCCCGCAGCTTATGAGAATCGCGGCGTGGAATTGTTGGCCACGATTGAGTCCATTGATATCAATCCAGATAGCATCGCCAAAGTGGTGATCAATGAAAAGACAGGAACGATTGTCATAGGCGATAAAGTAAAAATATCGAAGGTGGCGATTTCTCATGGAAGCCTTGCGGTGAAAGTCGCCGATGGAAAAAAAAGTGGGGATGAAAAAGTGGCGGTTTTAGATGGTGGTGTCAGTGTCGGAGATCTAGTCCAGGCGCTGAATAAGCTCGGAGTCTCTCCGAAAGACCTGATAACAATACTTCAGTCCATTAAGGCAGCTGGAGCTTTGCACGGGGAACTCGAAGTTTTATGAAAAATATGTTTCGAAATGAAACAGCTTTTATTAAACTGATATTACCAATTTCAAATTTATTGGTTTCAGACATATGGATGTGTTTGAAACACGGGGAGGGTGAGGAAGAGATCGCGAACCATGGAAGGTCAAGAGTCGAAAGTTTCTCGCAGGAAACAAATGCAATAGGTCAGCGGACGTCAAGGATTGACGAACATGAGCCGAAGCTAAATGTTCATCGCAAGATGGGCAGCTCAGAGATAAGTGCAGGATGCACGGATTCTCAGACTCAACTCCCCTTTTTTTTCTCTTCACGTGATGCTGGGCACGCACTATGAAAATCCCAGCTGCCGGTCCGCAAGTGAAGACTCCGGATCAGAAGCTTCATGAAGTCTCTGAGATGTATGAAAAACATTTCCTCGGCGAGATGATGAAGGCGATGCGCTCAACAGTTCATGAGGGCGGCTTCGTACAGAGCAATCAAGCCGAGAAAATATTCAGAGAACAACTTGATCAAGAATACGTGGACAAATGGAGTGCTCAAGGCGGAATCGGCCTGAGTGAACTCATTTACAAACAAATGATTGAAAAATACGGTGTGCAAATGGGAATTAAAAATCCTGTAGTGAAGCCGCAGGGCCCATTGCCCTTGACTGAAAAAGACACATTCACCGCGAAAAGTTTTCATCAAAATAAAAAAACGGAAAACCTCTCTTTCCGTTTCGATAAAAAAGCACCAATGGCCGGAGAGTTCAATAAGCCTTTGCCGGTTTCTAGTCCATGGGACGGAATTTTATTAGAGAAGAAAAGCTTATTAACTGGCGAGACCTTTTTACAGGTCGACCATGACAATGGTCTAAGAAGTCAGTTGGTTTTTAAAGGGGTTGCCGGTTCGCTCAAGACCGGGCAAAAAATCCAAGCTGGCGAGACTCTTGGACTTTTAAGCCCTGAAGTAAAAACTTTTTTTTGGCATACCCAGACTGGACCTCAAGACCTAGAAACTGTCTCAGAATGATTAGGTAGATAATGTCTCATTGTGATATTATGTATAAAGTATTCATAGCAGGAGGTCTCCGATGAAGATCACGCATAATAAAATTGGACAGAATTTAAATATGGTTGATGGTGCAAAAACGGATCGCACCAAAACCAATACATCTCCTGCAATCGGAGCTGAGAAACTTGATGGTTTAGAAGAATTAGGGGCATCGAAAGTCGAAGTTTCTCCAAGAGCTCAACAAGCCAAGCGAATTAAAGAGCTGGCGATGGCGGCTCCGGATGTTGATATGGCGAAGGTCGCGAAGTTTCGTCAATTGATCGATGAAGGAAAATACAAAGTCGACGCAAAAGCGGTGGCTGACAGACTTGTCGATGAACAACTGGCAATGGACGACCTTAAAAATTAATAAGGGGATACCAACCCTCTTTATCAAGGAAGAGATAGGGGCATATGGAATCAACAATTATTGAATCAACGACGGATCGCAGTTATCAAAGATTGGTTGCCAATCTTGAAGAGATGACCAAACTTTATCGTCAACTTTTGGATTTGGTACGCAAAGAGAAGCAACTTCTTGTTGATGCCAATATGGAAAAGCTGCAAGAGAATAACGAAATCAAAGAAAATCTTTTGTTTAAAATCAAATCCGTTGACGGTTTGAGAATGCGTTACGCGGCTGAGCTCGCCACTCTGGTTGAAGCCGATCATGAAAATCCACGTTTACTGGATATTGCAAAAAATCTCGGCGGTGTGGAAGGTGATCGTTTGCGAGTGATCCATTCAGCGCTGGATCTTCTAGTTAAGAGACTTTCTTTTTTGAATAGAGAAAATGAAGATGTCGCTCAAACAGCCCTTAAAACTCTTAACGGAGCTTTGGGTAATATCAAAGATACTTTAAGTGGCAAAAAGACCTATGGAGCAAAGGGGCAAGTGCAACGAGGCCCTGAGCTGGCTGGACACTTTGTAAGCAAAGAAGGTTAGAAGCTCTGGATCGGGACCGAGCAGGATGCTCAGTTCAAGCAAAGAGGGACAAGATGTCTAAGATTTCTGCCATGTTAGATTTGGGCAAACGTTCTTTGATGAATAATCAGACGGCTCTCCAAACAGTGGGTCATAACATTGCTAATAAGTCGACCGAGGGCTTTTCGCGCCAGCGCGTGGAGGTCGTGACCAATCAACCACAAGGTGAAGGCAACCTTCGTATCGGCATGGGGGCACGTGCGGGAGTTATCACTCGGGTGAACAATCCTTGGTTGGAAAAACAAATCCAGCGCGAAGGAAGTAATTTAGGTTTTGCCGATGCAAAAGCAGACGGCCTAAATCGCGTAGAGCAAGTTTATAACGAGCAAACCAATAAAGGCCTTAATCAATATATGACGGGTTTTTTTAACTCGTTTCGTGAACTTTCAAACAACCCTGAATCCCTTTCTTCCCGAACCATGGTCCGGGAGGCCAGTGAATCCATGACTAAAGAATTTGGTCGCGTGACCACGCAACTTGGTGATGTGCAGAAAGATTTGGACGGACAACTGATGACCCTTACTGAGGAAGTCAACTTGATGTCCAAAGAGGTGGCAGACCTCAATGAAAAAATTCAGATTGTTGAAGCTCAGGGAATGCCCGCAAATGATGAGCGCGATCGCCGGGATTTATTACTTAAAAAAATGGGTGAAAAAATTGATATTTCTTGGGCCGAAGGAAAAGATGGTCATATCAGCGTGACCGCGGGCCGAACGGCTATTTTAGTTTCAGGAACAAGTTCCACTAAAATAAGAGCGGCGCCTACAAGTGATAGGAATCGGGTTGAAATTTTTTATCAAAGCTCACCCACAGGAACTCCGGTGAATATTACCAACCAAATTAAGGGAGGTCGTATGGGCGGAGCTTTGGAAGTAAGAGATGAAGTTATTGAAGGGTTTCTAGACTCTATCGATAAGATGGCTTATTCTCTCGCGGAGGAAGTGAATAAAGTCCATATCGAAGGTTTTGACCGCAGTGGTAAGCCAGGCGTTTTATTCTTTGAGATGCCAGAGCAAGTAAAAGGAGCCGCTTCCACACTATCGCTGAACCGCACCATTGCCAATGATGTCGGGCGCATCGCTGCCGGTTCCGAATCCGGTGCGCCAGGGGACAATACAGTAGCCAATGTGATTTCCTCTTTGCAGCATCGTCAAGTCATGGATGACGGGACCGCGACCTTTGATGATTTCTACAATACACAAGTGGGTCAGGTTGGAGCCGTCACTCAAAGAGCAATCAAGGGACAGGAGTCCCAAAAGAATGTGGTAGATCAATTGCAAAACATTCGCGAAAGCATCAGTGGTGTCAGTTTGGATGAAGAAACGACAAAAATGATTGAGTTTCAAAAAGCTTATTCCGCTTCTGCTCGTTTGATTCGCGTGGCTGATGAAATGTTTGACACCGTACTCAGTTTGAAAAGAATGTGATTAGAGGATAAAGCCCATGAGGATTGCAGATAAAATGCAGTACAATCAAGTAAATCAGAATGTGACGAAAAATCGTACAGAGATGTCTGAGTTACAGAATCAGGCGGCCACCCAAAAGCGTCTAACGAAACCTTCTGATGATCCTTTGGCCTCTGCTCGCGTCCTTTCGGCTCGTACAGAAGAGCGTGGCAATCAACAGTACATTAAAAATATAAATAATGTGAAATCCTTCTTGGAATTCACGGATCAGTCTTTGGGAGAGCTCAGTGAAATTCTTATGCGGGCGAAAGAGTTGGCGATTGGCCAAGCCAACGATGCCAGCGGCAATGAACAATCTCGTCAAGTCTCGGCTTCAGAAATAGAGCAAATATATAATCAATCCGTTCAGATTGGAAATCGAAAACTCGGCGACCGATTTATTTTTGGAGGCTCTCAGACTCAAACGGCCCCCTTTGACCAACAGGGCCAGTATGCCGGCAATGATAGCGACATGAAAATTGGCATACACAAGGACACCTTTGTCTCGATGAATATCCCCGGAAACAAGGTTTTTCTCGGAAAAGGTTTGAGTGGAGATGGCATTGTTCGCTCTCGCTCTGAGACCCCAACGAGTGTGAAGTCTCTGCAAGACTTCAAGCAGGAAGAGATCCAACGTAGGGAAGAGAATCAAGATAGAGAAGCCAATTTCGTGGAAACCCGCGCTCCCGCAAGCAGTTATCGCGCGCAGAGAGTGGGAGCAATCGCCAAGGACCCAGTGACGAATAGTGGGGGCGTGAATCTATTTCAGACGCTGAAGGGGTTGGAGATTTCTTTAAGAGCCAATGATAAGCAGGGAATTCAAGAAACCCTCGATACATTAGATCAAGTGATCTCTCAGGTGGTTCAAGCCCGTTCTGAGGTCGGCGCCAGAGTTATGGCCGTGACCAACACGACCGAGTCGCTGCAAAAGGCTATTGTGGATAATAAAGTGATGGCTTCCCAATTGGAAGATGTGGAATTATTCGACGTGGTTTCTAGCATCAACAAGACGGACAGTACTCTCCGCGCAACTCTTGAAACCTCGGGCAAGCTCATTCAGCAAAGTCTCATGGATTTCTTAAAATAAGAGTTATCATTAAAGCGTCTTGCTCCAAAAGAACACTCAGGAATTTAGGGCAATTTATTGGAAATTGCGACTTAAGCAAGCCTCTAATTAATATTTTATTTGCCTAAATATTAGAAACTATCCCATAATTTAAGAGAGAGCAGGGAGTCCATAATGGATCGCAGGAAAATATTAAAATTTGCTGGTCTGGCTAGTGCTGCTAGAATTTTCTTCGGAAAACTGAATCCTGCATCAGCTCAAACCTGGCAAAAAATAGCCAACCCCACTGGCTCAGCCGGAACCTGGCAAAAACTCACCATAGCTTCCAGTGTAAATGCGTACAGTATTTCCTCAATTGCGACTGGGGGACTTACACATACAGGGGTTAGCAGATCAGATGGCTTGGTCTTCACTAGTGGAGCAAATAATTATGGCCAGGTTGGAAATAACACAGTAGTTGCTAAATCCACCTTTACCCAAGCTCTGGGGATTTCTAATATAGCCATGATCGGTGCGGGACAACATCACACCATAGCTTTGAGATCCGATGGTTTGGTTTTCGGCTGTGGCTACAATACTGCTGGCCAAGTTGGAGATAATACTGCCGTCAATAAATCCACTTTTGTTCAAGCCCTGGGGATTTCAAATGCAGTGGCGGTCGCTGGGGGTTATTGGCATACGGTTGCTCTGCGCTCGGATGGTTTGGTGTTCGCCACCGGAGCCGATTGGAGTGGGATTCTTGGTGATAATGATAATACTGGGACTAATAAGTCCACTTTTGTTCAAGCCCTGGGGATTTCGAATGCAGTGGCCATCTCCTGTGGGATAGGCACCTCGGTGGCCTTGAGGGCGGATGGGTTGGTCTTTGCCTGTGGTTATAATGATGAAGGGCAGCTGGGCATTAATACGGTCGCGAGTAAGTTAACCTACGTCCAGGCCCTGGGGATTTCGGACGCAGTGGCCATCGCCGCCGGAGAACGATTTGTAGTCGCCTTAAGATCCGATGGTTTGGTTTTCGGCTGCGGGCTAAACGGTCACGGTCAGCTCGGTATTAATGCAACAACGAATCGATCCACCTTTGTACAAGCCATAGGCATTTCAAACATAACAGCGATTGCCGGTGGCTCTTTTCATACGCTCGCCTTGAGATCCGATGGTTTGGTTTTCGCCTGTGGCTACAATGCTGCTGGCCAAGTTGGAGACAATACTACAGCTAATAAGTCTACTTTCGTGCAGGCCTTAGGTATCTCAAACGCGATAGCAATCGCTTGTGAAGGAAATAGTTCAGTTGCCTTGAGATCAGATGGGTTGATTTTCGCCACTGGAAATAATTCAAATGGCCAGCTTGGGAATAATGCCACAGTTAGTAAGTTAACTTTTGTAAGCGCGATCGCCCCCTGAGTGTGAGGCTTTTCCTCTACAGAGGTCGGGTTAGAGTGTGGCATTAAACAAGACTGATAGCGCCATCCAGACAATCTTATTCAACCAAGCCTCCTTGACTTTCTAAAATAGAAATTATACCTACAGTTCCGCTTAAACGTGCCGATAAATAATCGTGCATAGTATCTGAACGTGTAAGGATGCGTATAAGGGTAAGAAGCCCCTGCTAGGAATAAAGGAGTAATCCTATGTTGGTTCTCACAAGGAAGTTGGGTGAAAGCATCGCGATTGATGATCATATCAAAATTCGTGTTGTTCAAATTAAAGGTAAACAGGTCCGTTTAGGCATAGAGGCGCCCAAGGATACTAAAATTCATCGTGAAGAAGTCTACTTGGCGATTCAAGAGCAAAACCAGCAATCTGCGACTGTTTCTTCCGATAAAACTCGTTCTGTTGCAAAACTGTTAAAACCTTAAAGTCTTTGAGAGCCGCATGGCTCTTACAAATCCAGACAAGCCCTTTTAGAAGCGCTCTGTCATGATGCACAGATTTCATTTGAGTCTTCCCTAATTTGGGTCCAGATTTATAATAAAGTTAACCTTTTTTTATGGATTCTATGTCTGTAAGGAACGGGTTGATTTGTCAATACTTGCAGGGGGGCTGCGTGATTATCAATACTTCCAGATTTGGCCGAGTAGAATTGCAAAACAATGATGTTTTGACTTTTCCTGAAGGCCTTTTGGGTTTTGCTGATCTCCGCCGCTTTGTTCTTCTTGATGATCCAAGCGATGAGATTTTTGCTTGGCTTCAAAGTTGTGAGTCTTCCCATATTGCTTTTCCAGTGCTTGAACCTGAACTTTTTGTCGATACTTACAAGGCGACCCTTACAAAGGGTGATCTTGAGGCTTTAAAGCTTCAGTCCCAGGATAATGCTCGTTATTTTACTATTGTGACAATTCCCGATGATCCAACACAAATGACTGCCAACTTAAAAGCGCCTATTGTCGTGAACATAAGCGAGAAGATGGCTCGACAATGTGTTCTCCAAGATAATAACTTGGCAATTCGTGAGCCTATTTTTACTAAGCTTCAGCAGCGAGTGGTGCAGAATCCTGCTACTCCTATTAAGAACCAGTCTGCTGGTATGGATGTAGCTATAAAACTGGGCAACAAGAACAGTTCTGATCAGATTCTTTAAGTTCTTTTGTTAATAAGCAGTGACCTGTTCGAGCTCTGATGTTTTAATCATGAACAACTTGTGAATTTTGTTCGATTTAAAATAAAAGGCATTCTAGTTCATGACCAAACGAAGATCGATATCTGTAAGGGAGCCTCGTAAAGAGCCCAAGCAAGAGCGCTCTCGCCAAACCTACCAAGCAATATTACAGGGCGCGGCGAAAATAATCCGCAAAAGCGGAGTTCAAAAGTTTAGCACCAATAAAGTGGCTAAAGAGGCTGGAGTCAGCATTGGCTCTTTATACCAATATTTTCCTTCCAAAGAAGCAATTCTAGCGGCCTTGATTGATCAAATTTTGGCATATGAATATAGTTATATGAAAGAGCGTTTTCGGAATTTTTCGCCGGAGATAGGGGCTCGGGAAGTTTTTAAACAAGTATTTTCTTATTATTATATAACCGAGCCCGAAGAGTTGAATTACCGAAAAATCATGATGGATGCAGTTGCCTGGGTGAATAAAACGGCGATAGCTTTGAAGTTCTATAAATCCATCGCTGAGCTTATTGTTAATTTTACGCAAGAGCACTTTGATAGCCCACAAAGCACGAGAGATAATGACGCTGCGGTCTTTGTGATTCAATACATGCTGCGTGCGACGATCTTCTCCTCGGTGGATAAAGAACTGGAGAAGATCAATCTTGAGAAATTGATAGACGAACTCGCCGAAATCTTAATGGGCATTTTAAGAATCCCAACTGAGCATCGTGGCGCTCTCCCTGAAGAGAAGTAGAGCTTTATTTAAAATTATCCCTCAATCTGCGGTAAGGATTTCTCAGTTTTAGCGCCCATGGATTTTAAATCTTCCACTTGGCGGATCAGATTTCCTTTGCCAGTCATAAGCTTACCCATGACTTCATCGTGAGCTTTCTGGGCGGCGCCGAGTTTATCACCAAGGTTTTCGATGTCTTTGACGAGACCCACGAATTTATCATAGAGCGCGCCTCCGCGCTTTGCGATATCCAGGGCATTTTTTTGTTGGCGATCTTGTTTCCATAGGGAAGAAACAGTCCTTAAAGTTGTCAATAGAGTCGTGGGACTGACGATGGCTATATGTTTATCCCATGAACTCTGGAAAAGATCTGGTTGTAATTTAAAAGCCAAAGCAAATGCAGGCTCCAGTGGCATAAATAAAATTACAAAGTCTGGGCTGACCAGTTTATCAATGGCGTAATATTTTTTTTCACTTAAGCCATTGATATGTTTTTTAAGTGCTTCGACATGAAGTTTGCCGAGACGTTCTTGATCCTCAAGCGACGTTGCCGAGGAGTAAGCCTCATAAGCATTGAGTGTCATTTTTGAATCGACGATCAAGTGTTTGCCTTCGGGGAGTTTGACAATCACATCTGGACGAAGGACTTGGTTGTCTTCACCACGAAGATCCATATTCGTCCCTTGAAGAATATACTCTTCGCCCTTACGAAGCCCCGAACGTTCCAGAATATTTTCGAGGATGAGCTCGCCCCAGTTTCCTTGCGTTTTAGCTTCTCCCTTGAGCGCTTTGGTTAAATTGACGGTTTCGTTCGACATGAGACGATTTAATTCCATAAGTTTGCCCAACTCACCGCGAAGAGCTCCTCGTTCAGCGCGCTCATGCCCATAGGTCTCTTCCACTTTCTTTTCAAAGTCTTTAAGACGCTCCTTCAGGGGGTCCAGGACGGTATTCAGATTTTGCATATTCTGAGTGGTGAACTTCGTGCTCTTTTCTTCGAAAATTTTATGGGCCATATTTTCAAATTGCTGAGACATCTTTAATTGCAGATCAGCTTGTTGGCCTCGCATTTGCTCTAAGCTTCGGGCAGTAAACTCATTTTGCAATTGAAAGCTCTGTTGCTTGATGCGGTAAAGAAACCAAGACCCCACAGCGGTCATAAGGGCTCCAGTTAAAAAGGCCAATATCAAAGACATCATAGATTATGCTCCCCAAGTTATCTATCCAGTGATTTAATGATGGTTTTTCATTTGGTCACTGAAAATAAATTCTGCTATTAATATTAGCATCATACTAGAGGCTCTAATGCAAAGAATCAAAAATTGGCTTATAGCGTTCCGGCCAAAAACCCTCACGGCCTGTGTAGTACCGATCCTAGTCGCGAGTGCCTTGGTGAAAGCTTTGCATTTGTCCGTGGATGTCGAGGTCGTAGTTTTGGCTTTATTCGCGAGCTTTTTTATTCAGATTGGAACCAATCTGGTCAACGATGCGGTTGATTTTAAAAAGGGAGCGGATACGGAAAAACGCATGGGCCCTCGAAGAGTCACTCAGTCCGGGCTGTTCTCTTATAAACAGGTGATGCTAGCGGCGGGGCTTTGTTTTATATTTGCCGTGGCTTGCGGAATTCCCTTAGTTATCAAGGGGGGCACTGCGATTCTAGTGATCGGGGTTTTATCCGTACTCATGGGCTACGCTTATACTATGGGGCCGATTCCTTTGGCTTATTTCGGCTTGGGTGATCTCTTTGTCATTCTTTTTTTTGG
>DATBTE010000429.1:0-4709 GCA_036559425.1 Pseudobdellovibrionaceae bacterium
ATCCTAAAAGGGAAGCGATGCCTAGGGGTAAAAGCCAATTCCGCAGGTCCCTTTTCCATAAAATCAATATTCCCAGATACATACTGACGAAAAAAAAACTATGCAGGTGAAAGAATCCCAATCCGCCCCAAATCATTCCCAAACTGAGCTTTTCCAAAAATGAGGGTTTCCAAGCTCCAGAAAAACACTCCTGCAAAGCGCGATATAAAAACACTCCTGCGGGAAGTGCATAGCCAAAGCCCCGCTGAGTTAAAAGCACCGTTAAAAACAGATTTTTAAAATCAACAGTGTTCTGCATTTCGTTCAAGTCCCAGTTGCCAGGCACTGTAAAGTTATACATCCCACTACTAAAGAAAATTGCAAAAACCAAAAGAGGTCCGCCAGCCATGTGTAAAACATAAAACACCAGCACCAGTGTCAGTAAAGTGACCACGGGCAAGTGACTACTGATAGCCACTCCTAGATTTTCAAAAAGCGCATTAAAGAAATCCATGCCGAAGGGATATTTGAAACGATACCCCATGTAGATGGGATTCTCAGGCCAAAATGTGGCCCCTTTTCCCAGAAAACGAATGGTGTGCCAATGAAAGGACATATCCCCCAAATTAAAAGGATCTTGAATCCAATAAGATTCGGACTTCGGAAAAAATAAGAAAATCGAATGAAAATAAATCCCCACAAAGATTAGAGCATACATAAGAAAAACAGGCACGCCTATCGGTGGGGGGTTCAATACAAGCTTAAAATCCCGAGCTAAAAACCAGGCCGTTGCCAAAGCCAACAATAAAGCGCTTGCGCTGACTGCCGGAACCAAATGGCCTACAGCCAAGGCCCCTAGACAGGCGAATAAAGAACTCATTCCCAGAAAAAGTATGAAAAATGGAATCACAACTCACCCACTTCTTTTAATTGCCACGAAAATTTATTTTCGAAATACTTTTTCTTCAAATAAACCAAAACAGAAGAGCGACTTTGCCTGATCCTCAAAGAAAAAACCTGATAAAGAGCAGAGTGATTGCGTTCTTTGAGTTGGGCTTCCATACTTGCTTGGTCTTTCTCGTCAACCATATAGATTAAGGCCTCCGGTTCAACACGAGCATTGGCTTTAAAATAACTTAAAGTATAAAAATTATGAAAGACAATGGGCATCGGCCAAGATTCCTCGGTCCCAATCTGTACAATTTGTTCTCGGAGAAGGGGATCTTCTTTGAGCAACGCCTGAGTCTTTTCAATAAATTCTTTCATTTGATACGTCGAATTCACGTAGACATAAGGATGGTCCATGTTGATCGGATTCCGATACATGAGTTCATACATAAGGGAGAATTCCCCACCGAATAGGATCAATAAGGCCGCATAAAAAAGAGCCTCTTTCCAGCCAGAAATTTTTCGTGTCCATTCTGCCAGACCGAATCCCGCCACCAGAGCGAAAGGCCAAAGAATCGAGATCAGGCACCAGGGAGTTTTGTAAGGAATCAATGAGTAAATCAGCCACAAGAAAAAGGTAAAAACGAAATAGAAGCGAAGCCATTTATTTTTTATAACAAAAGGGAGGCCCGCAAAAAAAACCAGAAAAGTGGCATACTCATTATTAGCCATGAACTTGAGCCAATGAAAAAATTCTTTTTCATGTCCATTGCCATGAACTCCGGTTTTTAACCATGGCATCAGGGCTACAACAAAATCAATCAGTCCCCGGGGATGAGCACCAAATCCTGAATAGACTCCGATAAACAGCAAAAGCATGACCAGCAAAGGAAAATAAACTTCACGTTGCTGCAAACTTGCCGATAAATCATTAAACCATTTTTTGAGGTTTGTTTTCCGTATATCCGTGAACCATACCATGATCAGTGCCGGAATCACCGCTAAGATAAGAATCACAAAGGTTTCTTTCAAAGCCATCATTCCCAGGAGTGAAGCCGCGAAAGTCCACCAAAAATTTTTAAACTCCTTGGCTACCAGGAAGTGAAATGATAGAAATCCTAAAACTTGAAAGAAGACAAAAGCGGATTCGTGGATACCAGAGCGTCCATAAAATCCCATCGCAGGACTAAACAGCAAAAATACGGCAGACCAACGAAAGGCCCTTCGTTCTGCCACGGGACCAAACCACAAAGCCGCCAAGGTCAGAAACGAAAAAACCGTGGCCACCCAACGAGTGCTTAAAAAGTCAAAGCCCGTAAAAAGCTGAACAAATTGAATCAAATAGAACAACAGAGGACCATGATAATTGGTAGGATCATAGGTAAAGTAGCCCTCTTCCCAGATTCTTTTAACAAACCACATATTGATGCTTTCATCGAAATGAATGGGCTTATTACCAAGATAGAGAAAGCGAGAGAGCGCCGCCACCAACAAAAAGACAAGGCTCAGAGCGCATAAATAGGGATTACCAAAGGCTTTTTCTTTGAACTTTAGGAAAAATTTTGTCATGGAATCATTCTAGGATTCGAAAGCCCTAAGGAAAAGTGAAAAGTGACTCCACAGACTTAGGACTTTAATCTAGCGCAATGAGACTTTCTGCCGTGGTCGTAAACTTCTTTTTCTTAAATTTTTTAAAATAGTCTCTCACAGGATAATGCGGAGCCTGAAGTGAGCTTTAACTCGCGAAGACTTTTTGGGTTAATATCAACACGATAGGCTTGAACATGCTCCTTGATCTTATCTATGGCGTAGCGAACGCGTCCAATAAATTGAGCCGCTGTCTCCTCGTGAAAACCATAGTGGATATTCACGGGTCGGTTTGAATTAAAATCAAGATTATCAAATAACACCTTAAACTTTTCAAAAACTTCTTCTCCGGTAATATAATCCGCCAGACCAAAATTATTCGGTACTTCGACAATGGTCCCGGTTTCTGTTTTAATTTCGTAAGCAGTATCACTTTGAACAGTGGTCTGCTGCCATAATTTGTTTACAATTTTGCTGTAAAGAGGGGTTTCCTCGCCGGTTACGTTTTTCACGATTTCGGGAGGTACTGCTGAACTGTCTATTGTAAGACCTTCTTTTACTAAAGCATTCAGAACTTCAGGGCTTGCAGCCCACCCCCCCGCTCGAAACGATTTCAAATTTTTAAAACCATTTTCTTCCAATATATTGAGACTGGTTCGTACGATCTTCCGAATTTCGCTTTCACTATAAATAGAGAGAGGCACGTCATGTCCTCTGACGTTGTTGATCGGCTTGGATTTTTCCCGGCCCCAAAAATTATAATCCTCACGATATTTCACTCCGGCGGCCTCCAGAAGAGTCTCAAAAGCATGAATATGCAAGCCAAGTTCGTCACCGGGACGAATCACAGAATTTATTTTCTTTTGTATACTAGGGGCATCGGCCCCTTTTTGCAGAAAATAGGCGGCATTTAAAAAATGGACAATCTTTACCTCGGGATAATCTTCTCGAAACTTCCTAAAAGCCTCTAGGTTGGCATCTTCTAGACTAAAGCCCTCCCAATCCACGGAAATGATGAGATTAATCTGTTGATTTCCATTTCCGGAAGCATCAGCAAAAATACCAAAAAATAAGAAATAAATTAAAAAGAGTCGTCGCATGAAATCTCTTTATGCGACGACAGTGCCAACCTCAAAGCTCAATTATTCCCCTTTGAAGGCGGAGCCACGTCTAAGAGTTTTACAAAGTGCCGTGAAGCTTCGTCGAACTTTTTGACATGCATTTTTGACATGCATTTTTGGCATTGTGGTTTCCTGAACTATTAAAGACTATGGATGATGTTCGGCGACTTTCTCTTGTGCGGGAGCTTGAGAGGGAATGCGCAAGTTTTGACCAGGGTAAATCTTGTCCGGGTCTGAAAGCATCGGCCGATTGGCATCGAAGATCTGTGAATATTTTTTGGCATCGCCATAAAAGCGGGCGGCAATTTTAGACAGAGTATCCCCGCTTTGCACAGTATAGAACTGGGATTCTGGCGCGGGTTTGCGAACTCGTAAGTTGTCTTGAACGCTGGCAACACCCTGGACATTCCCGCAACAGAGGAGAATCTTCTCTTTAGTGGCTTGATCAGGAACCTCGCCAGAAACGGTGACGATGTCCTTGGCTGGATCAAAGCTGATATCAATCCCCTCAGTAGAGAGTCCTTGGGATTGAATATATTTTTTAATCGACTCCACGTCAGCTTCCTTATGACCCAAGAGTTTTTCACCAGCGTTTTTAAGAAAATTGATAAGTCCCATGGCGGCACATCCTTCAGAAATGTTTTCAAAATACTAGCAGAACCTGTGGATGTTGCTTGGTGGTTTGTATCTTTTTAAATTCAAAAAATGAAAATGCTATTTGCTTTATTTCATTTCGCACAGATAAAAGGGCAGTTTGCTTCGCAAAGTGGCCCCATTGACGACGTTAGGGGAAGGGAGGAGGAGAAGAGGGGTTCTATGAGTCAGGATCGAGGTCCGAATTCCGAACCTGAGAAGGAGTAAAGGAGGTTAGAGGGGTTTTTCTTTTACTGATGAGTTTCCTGTTGACGAGGGTTTTGAATCTCTAAAACTTGCTAGAACTCGCTTTTTTATCACTCAATTAAAAATGTTTAGAGGAGCCTGCAATCTGCTAGGGGCGAAGCTTTTATGCTGTTTAAGCCTCTGGGAAAAGTCATGGTATAACTTTTTTTCTCGAGAGGTTTTCAGGTGCGACAAATTCATTTTGAATTTTTAAAAAACTATAAACTTAAATTTGGCGGTGAGTTGCTCAAAGGG
>DATBTE010000430.1:0-2917 GCA_036559425.1 Pseudobdellovibrionaceae bacterium
GTTCGTAAGAACCAGATCCATTGACTGATCCCGCAATTTTTCAGTTAATTCTTGTTCTTCGCCGGAACTGACATTCAAAATACAATTTAAATGCTCTTTTCCTTGTTGAAGAATATCCCCTAATAAATCACCCATAAAAGGTCTTTCAATTTGATCGCTGACTCCAATATGAATCCGCCGCTTCTCCTTGAGACCGGGATCTTTTAAGTGCTCGGATAAATAATCTGCAATTTCGAAAATCTGCTGACAATAGGCGTAGACTTGTTCTCCTTCGCTCGTTAGTTGCATTTTTCGTCCATTTTTTTTGAAAAGCTTACGATTCGTGGATGCTTCAAAGGTTTTAATTTGAACGCTCAATGAAGGTTGACTGATAGTAAGATATCTAGAGGCGTTGCTAACTCCTCCGAGACGGGCGGTCACATAAAAATAATAGAGATGATTGTAATTAAACATATAAAAATCCTAAGTATAGGTTAGTAAATATATATTTTATCTATCATCGTAAATCAACGATACTTGTCGTAGAAACAAGAAGGAGATCGTTATGCAAGTACAGACATGCTTCCGTGACCTTGATAAAACTGACACCCTAGAAGCCTACTTAAGGGACAAAATAGGGTCTAGCATCGAAAACTTCCTTAAAAAGGACCCAAACAGTACCGCCACAGTTCGTATAGAACTGGACCGACATAGAAACCAAAACCGTAAGCCTTCTTTCGTATGCGAAGTGATTTTAAAGCCCACTCATCAAAAAGGCACTTTGAAAGTATCGAAAGGCGGAGAGGATTTTTACACAGCTGTGAATGAGGCCGCAGCTGCCTTACGGACTATTTTACGACGACGATCGACTCGCAAATCACAGCATCGACGCCATGAACATACAAGAGAGATTCGTGATTTATTCGAAGAATGGGTGGCATAGAGCTATTTTAGGACAAATCATGGTTTAAAATTCTTTTCCCTTTAAAAGTAGGAGCCCTCCGGGCTCCTTTTTTATTGCCTGCTTCTTTGGAGCACTTTTATGATGACTGCCTGGCATACTTAATGAGGATTTAAATGCATATACTTATCTTAAACGGCAGTGTTCACGGGGACAGAGGAAATTGCGGAATTATTATTCAAGAAATACGTAAAAGGCACCAGCAGATCAACTGGAGCTTGGTAAATCTGTCGAAAACAAAATTTGGCCCAGGTTTGGAGAAAAAAATAAAAAAGTCAGATGCTATTCTTTGTCTGACGGGAACTTATTGGGATTCTTGGGGGAGCCCTCTTCAAAAGTTTTTAGAGGAAGCGACAGATTTAGAAGCTCGACCTGAAATTCTTGGAAAGCCGGCTGGAGTCTGTGTACTTATGCATTCTGTGGGTGGGAAATCAGTGCTGTCGCGCCTGCAAGGAGTTTTTTCAAGTATGGGTTTCTTGATCCCGCCGATGAGCGGAATGGCCTATTCTTTGTCCGGTCAGCTGGCGCTGAAATCAAAGAGTATGAATGCAAAAGATTTTTGGTGTCTTGAAGATATCGAAGTCATTGTGCAGAACCTTGTCATTGCGGTCGAAAAAAAAATCCTGTGGAAGACGTGGCCCATTGATCGAAAGAATTTTAGAAAAACTTGGGTGAAATAAAGAGTCAGAAAAAGAAACCCTTACCTGGTTTGGTAAGGGTTTCAAAAGATTCCTAGGCTTTCATAGAAGTGGTTACTTCACGAACTTTATTAGATTCAAAGTTTTGAGAAACAAAATCCCAGTTGATATTTCCCCAGAAAGTTTCAAGGAATTTAGCTCTTAAGTTTCTATAATCGATATAATACGCATGTTCCCATACGTCAGCTACGAGGAGCGGGCGAGGTCCATTATTAGTAAATGGAACCTGTGCATTAGAAGTGGAAACAAGGCTCAGCTTTCCAGCATTATCAGCGCACAACCAGATCCAACCAGAACCGAAAGTTTTCACGCCGCCCTCAACGAATTTTTCTTTGAGTTGATCAAGGTTGCCAAAATCACGACTGATTGCCGCCATCAAGGCAGAGCTTGGTTTCATCGTAGAGGCGGGTTGCATATTGTACCAAAAGAAAGTGTGGTTGTAAGCTTGAGCGGCATTATTAAAAATACCACCAGTGGATGAAAGGACGATTTCCTCTAGAGATTTGCCTTTTAATGAAGCATCCGTTTCGATGAATTTATTTAAATTATCGATATAGGCCTTATGATGTTTATCATAGTGATAAGTCATTTGCTCTTCAGATAAAAAAGGTGTCAAGGCAGTTTTCGCGTAGGGAAGTGTAGGAAGTTTAAACATAGGTGTCTCCTTAGATTGAACTGAGTTTTAAATTTTTCTCAATTGATTTCCAAGGACACACTATAACCAGGAAGATCCCACAAGGTCCAATTTAAATGCTCCCTGCCAATATATTTCCGATTGTGCTTTAACACCTCTAAGCAAAAGTGTAAGAGAGACAATAGGGGCCATCTTGTGGTAGTCCAAGCTCTCATGTACAAAGAAACTGAAGATTTCCTCATTAAACAGATCGTCTTTGATCTTGCGAAGCCAGGCTTTGAACTTGCCTTCGTAAGTCATCGCACGAACTTATACTATGCTTATTTTCCAAAAAATGCGGTCGCTCCTTCTTCGGCGGTTGTAAAGCTTCTTCAAGGCCTTTTTGACCTTCAAAGGGATCGTTCTTTTTTTATTTTAAGAAATCGGATTTACACCACCGCCCCACTCTCAGCGATGTGTCAGGGCATGATTAAAATCGTGGCCAAGAGAGCTCTAGGCAATGTGCAAGCTCAAAATCATCACTTTCCTATCCCTTATGAAAAAATCATGGTCGGGGGGGGAGGAACGCTGGCACCGGTGAGTTTTTTGAACACTGAGAACCAATTGCCCCTGGAGCAAATCAAAAATCTTGAGGAGGCCTCCAAG
>DATBTE010000431.1:0-11292 GCA_036559425.1 Pseudobdellovibrionaceae bacterium
ATTTGCCTTGATCCTTTTTATTCGGTAGCGGCCGATCTTACTATTCATCGCCCCGGAGAAGTGATTTTTATTCCTCGACTAGTGGATATCCAGCTTCCTGATGGAAGCAAGCATAATGGCTACCTCATCATTCGTGATGAAGGCGGAGCCATTATCGGAGAAAACCGCTTTGACTTTTTTACCGGATTTTTTGGGCCTTACGATCATGGCAACGTGTTTTCAGAATTGGGACTTGGCGATAAAAAAAATCGATTTGGTTATCAAAAAGTAAGTGCGGAGGTGGCGAAGATGGTGAGGGAATATCGGAATTATCCCAATATTCCCTAGGAGAAGTTATTACCTTTTCCCTTTTTTACCGTAGAATTTTTTTCTCATATCCAGAGTGATCTGACTGATAATTGTTTTGAGTGCAATCTCGAAGAGAGTGTCAGGGGGTATTTGATAAATCTCAGTAAGCTTTCTGAGCGTATAGATAGGAGGATTTGAGAGTCCTCTTTCCCAATTAGAAATAAACTGAGGAGATGTATAACCAAGTTTCTTGGCGATATCCAATTGAGAGAAGCCAGATTCGATTCTTTTATTCTTCAGAAAATCTGCGAGAGATTTATTTTCTTTCATACTTAGTCCTGTGCTCTAGTTGTTGAGTCTATGTTGCGTACTATTTGAGTATGACGGTCTTGGTGTTGGTAATCATGGAAATACACTATTGTTGTAAATGATAAGAGGCTGTCAAACCAGTAAAAAAACATTTTCGAGAAATTTTTTTATTTTTTGTATGAAGATTGCACTAATAAAGGGGATTCATGAAGACATTATTGTCTATGAGTATCATGTTTGGTTTATTCACTTTAGCTCATGCTAAGACGAGCATCAATTCCATGTGCTACAGGCTCGATCAACCGGGATCGAACATGCAAGGGGAGCATGTTGGGGAACTTTTTGAAATAGCCTCAGTTTCTAAAGTGGTGACTTCTTATTGGGCAATTCGCGCTTTAGATCCCAATTTCAAATTCAGTACTCACATTCACATTACGCCGGTGGGTTCTCATTTTTTTGACGTTCATATTCAGGGATCACACGATCCTTTTTGGGGACGTGAGATGACGCATTTTTTATTTGCACAGTTAAATAAAATTGGTGTGCATGAAATTCGTAAGTTGACCTTTGACGAAAATCTTATTTTTCGATGGTCAGTGATTTCAAACTATATAGATCCCATAAATCCCTCTTTTCAAGAGATTGCGGAAGCTTTCCATAATCATTTGAAAAATTTGCCCAAAGAGTATCCTAAAACTCATTCTGAGGCGGCCCTTCTTGGTCTCTATTTACCAAAGATGTTGTCTTTGAAAGCCCAGTCTGTGGCTTATCTTTCAAGTTTTGACTTCAAGGAGGAATCACAAACGGTGACTTATGCTTTGCAGTCGGTGCCTTTATATCGGTATCTAAAAGAAATGAATTCCGTTTCGAATAACCATGTGGCTGACCACCTTTTTAATTATTTGGGTGGCCCTGAAAAATTTAAAGATTTTATTCAGCAAGATATGAATCTGAATTCGAAGGATATTCAGTTTATCAATGGTTCGGGGAATTCACTGACGGGAATAAATGAAAATGGAGAGTCAGTCAAAGAATACAATAAGGCTTCGTGTGACACGATGCTAAGGATCCTCTTTAAAGTGCGTGCACAATTGAAGAAATTTGGTTTGGATTTAAAAGATGTAATGGCAGTGGCCGGAACGGATGAAGGGACTTTGAAACCTCGTTACGATTCTCTTCGCAATAGTCTGGTGGCTAAAACAGGTACTGTAGATCCCGCAGTGACTTTAGCCGGAGTGATCTCAACGACTCAGGGAAATGTTTATTTTGGAATTTTTATGGAGACTGAAAGTTCTGCGGATTGGAGCAATGCTCGTGATGATATACGTCAAAAAGTTATAGAGTTAATGGCCCAGTTTGGAGGGCG
The DNA here is from genome assembly GCA_036559425.1 of Pseudobdellovibrionaceae bacterium. Taxonomy (GTDB): domain Bacteria; phylum Bdellovibrionota; class Bdellovibrionia; order Bdellovibrionales; family Bdellovibrionaceae; genus JACMRP01. The sequence continues at coordinate 1,964 of DATBTE010000431.1, forward strand.
TAGAAGTATCAGCTATCGGACTCGCGGGTTTATGCCCTTTGATCAAGACTCTGGAATGATTAGGGAAATCAGACAGAGCCAGACTCAAATCAAACCCAAACCCTGATCTCAAAATAAGCCGCTTTAAAAAAATCATGTGGACTCTCAAGTTTTAACGCAATGCGCCGATAAGTTTGCTGACTGCTAGACAAAGGTCTTACCGGGTTAGTTTTGTGGGCGCTTTTTTCCTTTCAAATGTCTCAGGGCGAGGCACTCGGAAAGGGGAGGTCGCAGCTATGTTACGTGTATCAGGAATGTCCGCTTCCTTGATGGCTCAACGCTATTTGGGAACAACTCAACGTTCGACGGAAAAAGCTATGAAAGATTTGGCGTCGGGAACCCGTTTCAGCACAGCTGGAACGGATGCTGCCGGAGCCGCCATTGCTCAACAACTCGAAGGACAGGCCAGAGGCCAAAAGGCGGCCTTGAACAATGCCGACAATGCTACGAGTTTTATTCAAGTAGCCGAAGGTGCTCTCAACGAACAAAATAATATCCTTATCCGACTGCGTGAGTTGGCGGTGCAGGCAGCAAGCGATACCTATTCCGATAAAGAGCGGGAGTATATAAATTCTGAATATACACAACTGAGCCAGGAACTGGACCGTATAGCTAAAACCACGACCTTTGGAGCGACTTCCTTGCTTAACGGTCGCTCAAAGAATTATGAGTTCCAGGTGGGAACTAGCAGTGGAGAAGACAGTATTATACGTTACACCTCAGACACAAACACCACGGCCTCCGAGCTGGGAATCAGTGGGGGCAGTGTAGAAAGCAAGAGCGAGGCGCGCAACGATCTCAAGGATCTGGATGAGGCCATGGCAAAAATCGCTTCAGCCCGAGCGAAATATGGGGCCATTCAATCACGCTTAGACAGCGCGGCTAATAGTTTAGCGATAGGGGTAGAAAATATCACTGCAGCTCATTCCCGGATGGCGGATACCGACGTGGCCCAGGCAGTGAGCGACGTTCGCCGAGGGCAAATCCTTCAGCAGTATCAAGCTTCGGTTCTTGCTCAAGCCAATAGTAGCAATGAAATTTTACTACGACTTCTGGCTTGAGTTTCCTCAAAGGTCTAGGTTCACCTAGACCTAAGTACATAAAATTTAAAAATTTTTTTGCTTGCATTTTCCAGTGGTTTTCAACACAAGACGCGCTGCGTTCTAGAAATGCTAGACCTAGGGCCTAAAGTTTTCAGGACCTAGGCCGAGAAGTATTGCATACACGTTGGAGCTAAAACCTCTGGATCTTTGTTCTAGCAGTCACTCGAACAAAACCTCCTTAGGCGGATTGCTCGCCTCACTCAAGGGTCAGTCACCCCAAGAGTGAGCGCGGGCCCGCTCCTTCTAAATAAAAGTTTTTATAATACATTTTTACAACTCCAGCGCGCGCTTCGGTGGGTCGGAAACCGCGTTGGCTTATATCCTAAGGAGGATTTCATGGGCTTAAGAATTCAGACCAATATGGCGTCGATTTCGGCGCAAAGGGTTTTGTCCGTTCAGCAGAAGAGAACGGAACATTCAGCTGCTGCTCTTGCTTCAGGTTCGCGCATCGTGCACGCCGCCGATGATGCTGCCGGGTTAGCGATCTCAGAAAATATCCGCGGTCAAACCCGTGGGATCGCACAAGCGAGAAACAATGCCTTTAATGCAGGCTCTGCGATTCAAGTTTCTGAGGGCGGCTTGAATGAGATTAGTAATATCTTAATCCGCTTGCGGGAGTTAGGAGTTCAAGCAGCTTCTGACCATATCGGAGACCGCGAACGGGCATTCTTAAACTTAGAGGCGACACAATTAACTGAAGAAGCGGATCGTATCGCCAGAACCACGGTGTTTGGTGATAAGAAACTTCTGGATGGCTCCGGCGGTAAGATGGAGTTCCAAGTGGGTGCCTTCGGTACCAAAGAAAATGTTATCAGTTATGATTTGGGAAGCAATGCGACGGCCTCAGAATTGGGAATTGAGGGATTGAGCGTTGAAAGTAAAGGGGATGCGCGTTCGGCACTGCAAACAGTCGATGATGCCCTCGTCAAAGTGAGTTCTCTGAGAGCGAACTTCGGTGCTGTTCAAAGTCGCTTGGATTCAACAGTCAGCAATTTGGATGTGCAATATGAAAACTTATCAGCGGCGAACTCGCGTATCCGTGATACAGACGTTGCCAAAGAAAGTTCTGAGATGATGTCTGCGAACGTCTTACAACAAGCCGCAGTGTCGGTGTTGGCTCAAGCCAATCAAACGTCAGCGGTGGCTTTGAAACTCTTATAGTCATAAATTTTAGGTAGGTCTGTGAACGTGAAATATTCACAGACCTACCATGCTCTTAGAGATTTTGTCTTCAAAGACAAATATTTGAGGAGATGGAGCAAAAGCTTTTTTGCACCAACTCTTGAAATAAAAATTAATAGAACTCCGGTAAGACGGGAAGTTCTGAAATATTCTTATGAAGAAACGAGTAGTCGCCCACAAAACCCTACTCTTAAGCCCGCCCCGGGAGACGCAAGTCTTTCGGGGTTTTTTTAAAACGCGGGCTAAGATAAATTCGATAAAGAATAAAATCCTGATATTCTTCTTTTTCGGTCTCAAGGCGTAAATAAAGCCCATCCAAATTTTTAAAGATCATAAGCGGAGATTCCTGGTCTTTACTGGTAGTGATTTTTCCAGCATACACTCCATCCACCGGAACCAGCCATCCCATTTGGGGTTTGGAAAATCCTTTCCCTAAAAGAGAAATAGTAACCGAAGTGTTGGATCTGATAGGGGGTTTAGTTATTTTCAAATACCAGAGCTTATTATTAATTCGATCCAAGGCCACCCATGTGCCCACAATGTCTTGGCTTTCGATGTATTCACGATTTACATCCAGGGGCCAGGGAACAATAGGATCGTGACCAGAAGCTGTCACCACAAAGAGCATGGATAACAGCATTTGTAAGAGCATTTTCATGCGATTTCCTTGTTACATTTATTGTCAGATTTGAACTGAATAGTGATTTGCGGGTTAAGGTAATAGCCCTTACGATCTTTCAATAGATACTGAGGGCTATCATCAGGCTCTAACAAAGTCCGCAATCGCTTAATAGAGACATAGATAAGATTGTCGTGAGTAAGAGAGTCATAAGGCTGCTGCCAAATATATTCGAAAAGTTCACTTTTCGAATATCTTTTTCCAGGGTTCTTAAGAAAGAGGAGCGCCATATCCATCAAAATGTGTTGATTTCCAAAGTTGATAGCCCCTCGTTTTTTTTCGAGAATCAAACGCTTGTCCTCATCCACTTCAATATCATGGCTGCGGGGGGTGGCGTCCGCGTAGATTTGAGAAATTTGCCGAAAGAGCCTTGGGTGTTTATCCTTATCAACGCCACAGAGTGCGAGGTCTGCATAAATCTGGTAAAGGCTTTGCCTGTTGGCATTTTGATGAATCCGCGCCATTTGTGCAAGGATACTGGAGACCACGACGTTAAGGCCTTGCAGTTTCGCTGACTCATAGGCCTCCCATAACAATAGAAGCGCTTGCTCAGGGTGTCCCAGCTCGGTTTGAATATAACAGCGCAGAAGTCGCACGGAGATCATCAGTTCGGCCAAAGGTTCCTGGGAAGAGAGCACCTCGATTTTTTCTAGATTCACGCTCGCTTGGGGCAGATCTTTGTCGGAAGAACTGGTTTTTAAATAGGAATCGGCATAAAGCGCATAGGCGAGGCTACGTATATTTTTTGTTTGCGAAGCCTTGGAGATAGCGGATGCCAAATAAGCTTGCGCTTGCGAACGATGGCCGTGGTTTAAAAGAAGAATTCCAAGAATATATTCTGCAGTTGCCGCATGAAAGAGATCCGTGTTCTTTTTTAAAAACTCAAGAAGTTCAGTTTCTTGTTGCTCCGTCTTTTCGAGCTGCTCAAGTTCGATAAAGCACTGAATCTGAATTCGCAAAGCCTCAAGCCACTGAGAGACGTCTCCCAGTTGATGAGCTTCCTTGCAGGCCTCTTCGATTGAGTTCTTCGCTTGCAAAAAATCACCGCTTTGGTATTGAAGGCGCGCAATTTTAAGTGAGGGTAAAAAGTTCTGAGTCATGAGATGCGGAGTTGTATTTTTGGCCTAATTTGAAGTCAAGCACTAACGCCAAAAGGGTGCCTCTATTGAGTTTTAACACCTTCCTGAGAAGTTTTTATCTGCCAGACCCGGCCTTTCCACTGCCCAGACAAATATCTTTCATCGAATAGTCCTAGGATCTCCCGACGAGGCGGTGGTCCACAGAGTTTTTTTCTGGACTTTGATCTGGAAAATTCTCTCTCAAAGGCTTGACTTTCAAAACCTTCGTCCAGTTTGCCTACGACGATCGTCCAGATTCACTCGACGTGACTAAAGACTTCCGAGACCTCGCCGAAAGGAAAGGCACAAGCAACGACAACACCTCGACCCGGAAAAGCCGAGAGGGACTTAAGGAGTGACTGCCGAGAGTTCATCGCTACCAGGTTTCAAGGCAAGAAGTGAAGTCACCAACGTGTATAACCAGGCGGCCGAGTAGGTACAAGGCCGCCAAAAAAAATGGAGGTTCCTGTGGGAATCAGAATTTCGACGAACGTGGCATCTATCAACGCACAACGCACAATGGCCGGTGGCCAGCGTGAAATCCAAAAGAGCATGGCTCAATTGGCATCAGGTTCGCGTATCACTAAATCAGCGGATGATGCTGCTGGCTTAGCAATCAGTGAAAACCTGAAATCTCAAATGAGAAGCTATACTCAAGCTCAACGTAACGCCAACGATGGTATATCTTTGGTGCAAACCGCAGAGGGCGGTTTGAATGAAGTGAGCAACATCTTAACCCGTATGAGAGAACTTTCTATCCAAGCCTCTTCTGACACTGTCGGTGATCGTGAACGGGGATTTACTGATAAAGAGGTTCAACAACTGAAACAAGAAATGCAGCGTATCGCGCAGACCACTCGTTTTGGAAATACTAAACTTCTGGATGGTTCTGGAAGTGAATTCGACTTCCAAGTGGGAATCAATAATAAAGACGATGAAGATCGTATTAGATATGACGCTTCAATGACAAATGCACAAATAGATAACTTGGGTGTTGATGGTTTTGACTTCACCTCCAAAGAAGGCGCTCAATCCGCCCTGGAAAAAATCGATAGCGCTCAATCTCAAGTGAACGGTTATCGCGCCTCTTTGGGAGCTTTGCAAAACCGTTTGCAATCAACCTCTGATAACTTAGGTGTGATGAACGAGAATATCTCCGCTGCGAACTCACGTATTCGTGACACCGATATTGCGGCGGCCACTTCGGAGATGACTCGAAACAGTGTCCTCTTGAATGCGAATACCAGTGTTCTTGGTCAAGCAAATCAACTTCCGCAATTGGCTTTGAAACTTCTTGGATAGGTTTGAAATTAAAAACTAAAGAGTAAATATTAGAGTTCATTTTAAGTTTTCGAGAAGGTGCTCCATTGCCTTCTCGGTACCAACCTACCAGGAGGGTTCTTCCGGAGCTCTCCTGGGTACTTAAGTCCGGTTTTTTTCTATAAATTTAATCAATTTATAGGGGCGCCGATAAGTAGGTTAATGAATATCAAAGGTCTTTTAGGAAACATTTTACCCACCAATCCGATACGACTGATCCAAAAAACGGAGAAGACGATCAAGTCGGATTCCACGTCTGATCGCGATGCCAACGGACAGCAGGCGGGTGGCGGAGAGCAGCAGCAGCGCGAGCCCATGACCGAGGAGCAGCTCAACAAAGCCCTCGAACAAGTGCGAAATCTTTCAGGAGTGAAAGAGCACAACTGGAGCGTCGAACTGTCAGTGATTGAAAATAGAAGATTTGTTGTGGTCAAAGACATAAGCGGAAACATTATCCGCCGTATCCCTGAATTAGATCTTTGGACCTTACCTGAGGGCAATGAGTCGGGTAAAGGTCAAATTTTTAAGAAAACCGCTTAATCCACTCTCCAAACCATTCTAGGGGTGGTGTCAAAAAGTTTCTAAATCCGTGGCTCCAAAATTGCTAGACCTGCACCCTTGAAACCATTGAGAACATTTTAGGAACGGTCGATCCTTACTATGAAGATCGTGCCGGCGCGAACTTCGCTGCGGCCCTCAGCAATCTGGAACTATGTGATGAAAATCTGTCAACCGCAGGCTCTCTGTTAGGTAAAAAATTTGATCCCTATTATGCCAATGCGATCCAATCAATGTCTATGATTGTGGTTAAAAGGGCGCCTAAATTAAATAATGATCTGGTTCATGGCTTAGGTTTGGGCTTGATAAATAGGGTTGATCTTTATTATGAGTCAACAGCTTCGATATTGAATGCGATTGTTGCTTTAGGGACTTCTCATAATGAATATGCCAAGGAGTTTGCACTTTCTTTACTGCAAAAATCGGATCCTTATTATGAAAATACCGATACTCAGCTAAAGAGCGCTGTCGCATCTTTAAGGAACGCAGCCAATGCCCCCTCGGGAGATAGCTCGGAAATTTGGAGTTTTCGCTCGGAAAATAAAGTTTGTAAAACGATTCCAGGCCAATGGGGAGACTATTATCCCTGCCCTAAATACACAGCGAGTGTTTCAGACCAAAAAGGGAATCGAATTCTTCTCACTTGCCGCTCCAATGAATTTGGTATTAACTTTCGCATTCGTCCTTCAAGGGAATTATGGAGTCAATTGGCAAATGCAAAAATCGAAGGACTTGGCTTTGGAACTGATAAGATCCACCAATGGCTAGGGATTCCGTACTTGATCTCAGAAGATTTTTCTTTATTTGCGGAAGAGGCCTTATCTGAAGAACTGCTTAATCATCTGCGGTCCGATAAGGTGTTAAACATCACTCTTCGCCTCAACTCAGGTGAGTCGAATCGCTCTGTTCGCTTCAATTTATCCGGCTCAAATAAGGCGATCGAAAAATTGTTATCCTATTGCCGGTAAGGTGTAAGCCAGGGGCGCATTGCTTTCTTGACTCGTTTGGAAGAGGTTCTTGTCTTCGCACAGCTGTCGAGGGGTTGCGCGAAGTGCCTACTTCTTAACATTGTAGAAAAACCCATGGGTCTCTTTTGTTCGATAGAAATTATGGGATTTGCATTTCAGCGATAAGTTCTCAGCTCTGTTACTACCGCCTTGACTCCAAGGATACAGGTGATCGATTTCGAGTTGAAAACGACTGGTACAACGATGTCCTTCTGAGCCCACAAATTCACAGCAACCTCCGGCCCGAGCAAAGACAATGCGCTTGATCTCTTGGGAGATGTATCGACTGGGAATGGGAGAGTCATCGACGCTCTGTTTAACCGACGTCGGGGATTTCAGAGGCGGAGTGCGGCCTTTCTTTTTAGCTAAATGTTCCACGGCAATTATTGAAATGGATTTTAAGACTTCACTCAAGTCTCCGTTGGGGATGCTGTGACTGAGCAAATCCTTGGCTTCTTTAAAGAGCTTCAGGGTTTCTTGATCTAGGGTGAGTAAAATTTGCGTGTGGGTGGCGCTCAAGGGTTTTTCTTGATTTAACGGTAAGCTCGCCACTGGATGCTGAGCCGTTAAAGAAGCTTTGGCTTGTTTGGTGGTTTTTCCCTTAACACTTTCAAGCAGTTCTTGTTTTTCAGTCAAACTTAAAGGGGCCTCTTTTTCCGTGCGTTGGATCAAGCCCTGCACCAGAGCGGCATTGCTTAAGCTCACCTCGCCTTTAAAAATCAGTTCCTGGGCTTCGGGGACGGTTTCTATTAATTTTAAGGCATTAAGCCTTTGATAACTCGGACCTTCGCTTAAGTGATAGTACCCAATCAGCATCTCAAAAAGACTCGAATAGCCCAGCTTTGAGTAAATCCGTCGCGCTTTGATTTCGCGAAGACTCAGTAAAATAATATCGCCCATTCTTTTTTCCCGTTTAAAAAAAGAGCCCGTCTGAGCCACCAGTTCCTGATCGGAAAGGGTTTGGATTTTCTTTTCAAAATCTTCTAACTCTTCCATAATTTTTTGATCCTCCAAGTTGTGGTTTTCTTAGCGAGTGACCTCTGCGAGTCACTCGCTTTTATTTCCTTCCTTAAATCCAAGGGCAATCTATCACAGGTTTTTAAATCTTATTTTTCAGCCTTCAAAGGGCCTAGAGGAGAGTTTATTTTTAAGCTAAAGGCGCGGGGTTTTCTTTGGCAAGCAGAGTCTTTAAGCGGCCTCTAAGCCTTTCTCAGGGCCTTTTTCACAAGGCTTGCAAAGTGAAAATGATGAAAGAGGATTTCCAATAAAACTCCTGTCAATGTTTTATTTTTTTTAATAAAAAAATGATGCGCTGATTAGTGGATGTCGGGAAATTTCTATGATCTTCGCTCACGATCAATGATCAATGATCAAGGACAGATATCTGCAACCAGCAGCCCGAAAACCGGGACCAGAAATTAAAGACCAAAGATTCACTTTCTGAAGACTTCCTTTGGAGTGAGGGCTGTAAGTTTAATTTTGCTTGCCACCGAACTTGAAATTCAAATTCAAATTCAAATCTAAATCTAAATCTAAACTCATGCTTTAGAAGAATTGGTTTGGAAAGCTTGAGATTCCAAACTTAACCCACCGAACTTTTTAACATACCAAATAGCTTTCAAAGTGAGTTGCCTCTTTATTCAAAACTCTCTTTTATTAAGAGAGGGATGACCATAGTCGAGCCCAGTGTCAAAATTCCCCCGTAAATAGAGAGTTCCCAGCTAGTTTTCTCTCTTTTCGAACTTTGTCCAGGTCATTTGATTGACTCACGGTTTTGTAAAAATTCTGAGAGAATAAAAGAATCAGAGTATATCTGATTTTGAAACCAGGATGGTTTCTAAGCACGTGTCAGGAGGACTCAAGCAGTGGCTGGCTTTCGTATTTCCGGAATGGCCTCAGGATTACCGCCGAATATCGTCGAACAGCTTATGGATGTCGAGCGCATTCCCGTGAAAAATATGGAAGGTCAAAAGACCAAAAATGAAGACAAGCTCAAGCTGGTCACGGAACTTGAAACTAAAGTTACCGACATTACCAAAAACCTAAGCGAACTCACCAGCGCAAAAGGCTTCAGCGATAAGAAACTCACCAGCGGTGATCCGAATATCGTGGATGGAACACTGGATACGGGGTTGGCGGTTCCTGGAGATTACAGCATTGAAGTCCTTCAACTCGCACAAAAGCCAACCGCCATTTCAAATGGCTTTCCTGACAAAAATAAATCTCAAATCGGGGTTGGCTATATCAAGTTTAAGACCGGGGAAGGCGTTAAGGAAGTTTACATCAATGGTTCAAATTCCACACTGATGGGAGTGGCGGATCA
>DATBTE010000432.1:0-10478 GCA_036559425.1 Pseudobdellovibrionaceae bacterium
CATCGGAATATGGCGGGATTCTCAGAATAAAACAGGACCAGATACTGGTGTCAGTTATTCAATCACGACAATGGTCTCAGTTAAGTGGCGAGCACGAAGACTACGCGTTGGATATCCACCGCCGGAGGCGGTTCAGTCCAACCAAATGTTTCTAGCTCAAGCCACTACCAAGAACGTAGTGAAATACTGAGAATTATAAAACCATCCCTTTTCAATTTCGTAAAAGAGCTTCGTCTCACTTTGATATGCTAGACTCTAAGGGAACGTGAAAAATGCCAAGCCTGGCCCTATAGCGAGTGAAATTTCGTAAGAAATTATAAGAATTAAGACCGGAAAAAAGATCGGAATAAATGAATCCAACAAAGACATTTCCCCAGCTCATATCAGGTATGGAACCTTTAATGCCTCAGAGGAATGTGGCTGCCGCCCATCAGAGATTCTCATGGATTCATTCATTCTTAGATGGGAATGGCAGAGTCGTGCGACTTTTTTCGGATTGTTTTTTTATGAAAGAAAACCTGGGTGGGGTGGGTTTGGTTTGTGGACGATTTCCAGAGGGCTTGCAAGAAAAAAACAATCTTACTATAGAGCACTCTCACAAGCTGATGATCCACGAAAAGGGGATTACGACGGTCGAGGATCCTTGATATCAACTTAAATGAATTGCTCAAGAATAAAAATAAATAACTTCAAGGGACAAAAGTTTGGATCTGAGAATTAACTAAATTTGAGCCCTCTGGCTTAGCCGTCAGACCTTACCCAGAGCGGCCCAAAGCTCGCTTCTCGAAGTGGGATTTAATAACAAGTGTAACGAACCCAACGAGTGCGGCCATTACCGGTGCCACTGCAATAGACCATTCGGCCTGTTCGGTAAGACCAGCGGCAACTTTCACCACTAGAGTTGCAGGATATACGGCGACCGTCCGGGCAAGTTGTCCAGGCATAGCAATATGCTTGGGTTTTCATTTGATCATCAGTGGTTTTTTCTTCAGCCGGAGTCATCAACCTTCCACCGGCAGTGGGCTGAGCCAGTGTGATGGCGCCCAAGATTGAATCGTCCAATCCGGGCTTCGCTTGCCCATTTTCTGTCGCTTTAGCGAGACCCGTACATAAAAGTATCGAAGCTAGTAACATGAGTGACCGTTTCATATTTCCTCCTTGGTTAGTTAAACATCCCTGCTTAGCTTTGAATTCTAAAACCCGCCGGTTGGATTGGCAAAATGTAAGGTTTCATCAGCGTGTTGGATCACACTCGATCGCAGGCGAGTCTTGAAGAAAATATTATTTTTTACCCGCCATCAGCACAAAAAGTCCCACAATCATTATCACAACCCCAGTGAGACTCATCGCCGTCGGCGTCGTTTTTTCAAAAGTAAAATCCCATAACATGCTGACGACAAGTTGAGTGCAAATGATAATCGCAAAAGCCGAATTGGCTCCTAAAAATTTAATAGCTAAGGGAGTTGAAAAAACAATTAAGCAGCCAAATATCCCTGGGAGGATATACCACCACTGAAAATGGACCAAAGGATTGACCGAAGAATTTGCACTTCCGCCTATGAGGTTTAGTTTAAATAAAACCCAAGCCCCTATTGAAAAAAATAAAAATACGATTGCATTCAGAAGAACCGCAGAGGTCAAACCCATGTAAGTGGTTGAATTCCGATTTAACGTCCCTTGAAGGACAATGGAGATCCCGGCAATGATGGGAAGAAAAAATTTAATCATTAATTCAGTTTTGAGCGAACATAGGTTTCTACTTTATCCACAACCTCATCCAAGGCCATATTGGTCGTGTCTATCACAAAGGCATTCTCAGGCACACTTAAAGGCGCCGCTTTGCGAGTGGAATCTTGGCGATCGCGCACTTCTTGGGCTTCTTGAGTTTGACCTTGATCAAGTCCAAGCTCTGCCGCCCGCCGAGCGGCCCGATGCTCACTGGAGGCGGTCAAATAGATTTTTGCTTGAGCTTGCGGAAATACCACTGTTCCACAATCACGTCCTTCTGCGACTAAGCCTTGAGGTCCGGCACTGCAATTGCGCTGCGCCTCAAGAAGAGCTTTTCTGACTTCGGGGTAATGAGAAATCTTGCTGGCTATGTTGCCTACATCCTCGTGGAAAATATCATCTGTAACTTCGTGATTTTTGAAGAAAACTTGAGTGCGAGTCACTCCCATTTTCACGGTCCAAACAGAGGAGTGAGCAAGCTCCGTTAAAGCTTTAACGTCGGTAATCTCAACATGAGAGTGAAGAGCCGCATAGCCCAAAGCACGATAAAAAGCCCCCGTAGAAACCCATTGCCATCCTAAACGAGTGGCTAACTCACGACTTACCGTGGATTTTCCAGAAGCTGCAGGCCCATCGATTGTAATTACCATTCCCATTTCAATCCTTTAACTTTGGTATCTGCGCTAAAACTTCTTCCAATGCCTTCATCGCTAAAATGTTCTCTTCCTCAAGGCCTACACTCAAGCGCAATTGAGTGGGGAAACCATAATTCTTGATCGGTCTTAAGATAATCCCCTTGCGCAATAAAGCTTCATTCACTTGAGCTGCATCCCGAAGGGTGTCAAACATTACAAAATTACCTTGAGATTCAATGAAGGGCAGTCCCATTTTTTGGAGCTTCTCATAAAAGTAATCAAGCCCTTTCCAAACAATCTGTTGCGACGCTGCAATGAATTCAGAATCCTGCAAAGCGGCAATGGCTGCGACTTGTGCTAAATCATTTACATTGAAGGGTTTCCGCACACGATTAAAAATTTCGATAACTTCTGGCGGAGCAACCATGGCTCCCAGACGAAGTCCCGCCAAGCCATAGATTTTTGAAAAAGTCCGAAGGGCAATGACATTTGAATACTTACGCATAAATTCATCCGCATTTGCATAATCCTTCGCTCGAACAAACTCATTGTAAGCCTCATCGAAAACAATCAACACATCGTCCCGATTCCCCAGCTGAGCCAAAAACTCCGCCACTTCCTCGCGAGTCGCATAAGTGCCTGTTGGATTGTTGGGATTTGCTATAAATATCAGGCGGATTTGAGCTTCAGGATGAGCAAAAAAATAATCTGCCATAGCCTTGAGATCGAATTTATAACCCGATTTCAAGGGAACTGTATGGACTTTGGCGCGGTTGGCCTGAGCACTAATTTCATAGGCGGAAAAGGCGGCTTGTGAAGTCAAAACGCCCTCCCCTGGTTCACAATAAATGCGCACCAGAATATCGATAAGCTCATCCGAACCATTTCCTAAACCCAATTGCTGAGTTGGGAAATTCCACTGTCTGGAAAGGACCTGAAGCAGATCAAAGGCAGAAGGATCTGGATAACGATGCAGTTGTTGTAAAAGATTCTTAATTGCTGATAAAGCCTTAGGACTGGGTCCCAGAGGATTTTCGTTACTTGCGAGTTTAGTAACTTTCGTAAGTCCGTATTCTCGTTGAGTTTCTGAGATGGGCTTTCCCGGTTTATAAGGAATTAAGCTAACAATTTGTGGTGAAACTTTCACAGGGGCCCCTTTCGGACTACCTTTTAAGGTCCAATTTGGTTATATTTGGCCCTCGATTTTTTACAACTTAGCTTTAACAACAATCGTATAGATATTCAAGGACTCATGGCTCAAGCGGAAACGGATGTTAAATTAATACTCTACGTTGGTGAATCTTTTGTAGAAGCTCATCTCTGTCGTAATCAAAAATCCCTTCATTTTAATCGCTGGTACCTCGGAAAAGAGGGGTTTAAAAACGGTCTGCAAAAGTTTTTGCAAGAATCCGGCGTTAAAAAAATAAGTAAAGCCATTGTCGCCTCGCGCTTTGTCGAAAAAATTCTCACCTATCGGCTTGGGGGGAGCGTTGCCACCTTAACCACTAAGGGCTTTGAAAATTGGCCGTGTGTACGCCAACCTCATCAAAAAGTGGGTCCTCTTTCCTCTATGGAACTGATGTTTTCCGTGGATGAACGCTGCACGGCGGAAGGTGAAATCACTCAGGAAATTTCGGATGAAGAGATAACGGAGCTTGTGAGAAAACTCCGCCAAAAACTGGCCAAACGAATTTGTATCCATTTTTTAAATGCGCGTAAAAATCCCCACAATCAAAATAAGCTTAAAGAAGTTTTACTGAAAGAAAACTTCGAAGTCTTCATTCCGGAATTTGACAGGGAAAACAACGATGAAGTGTCCCAGTGGAGAAAAAATATTCTTAATGCGTCTTTGAGTAGCACTTTTGAAGAGGTGCAAGAGGAACTCAATGGGGGCTTAAAGGATTTCTTACCTGAAGGGCAACGGGCGTCTTTTTTATCATCAGAGGCCATCCTCTTTGATAAAGAAAGCCATTACCGCCTGAGTTCTCTTTGGGGGGCCTATGGGACCTGGGCACGCACTCTTAAAAAGCAACGCTCTGATAAGTTTAATATTCTTTATTTGGGCCTTGAACAATTTTGCCTTTTAAATCCGGAAAACCAAGCTCCAACTTGGAACAGCCCGTGGGGAAAAATCCAGGCTGCTCAAGTGCAAAATCAATTGCTTTGTTTGCAGCCGACCACGTCTATTGAACTGAGCCCTTGGGGCGAACTCTCCTTTACAAAGACGGTCTTGGGCTACGAGCCAGGCCCGATGTTCATGGGGCGAGGGCAAATACCCACTCTCTTGGATTTGTGGGAAGAAAAAACCAGCAATGTAAAAGGGATCGCGGACAGACGTTCACCAGCAGGCGTACAAAAATTTAAAAACCAGATCCTCGCCCTCAATAAAAACTCTTCTCAGCACTTAAATTCTGAAGAGAAAGTGTTGTCGCATCTTCGCCAGCTCGCCCTTCATAAAATGGCGATGGACATTGCCTGTGGCGCACAGAGTTAAAAATAATTTGCATGGGAGCTTTAGCCCCGCTGTTTGGAGCTGAACTCAAGAAAAGATTGCCCCATCTTCAATATGAATTTCTTCCCGAAACTGAAACTTCTTTTTTATTAAGTCAGGGCCACGATCATGCTCTCTAACTGGATCTACGAATTCGCAGACTTATTTCTAAAAACCGAGAAGAGCGCTGCCTTGCTTTCGAGTGATGGTGACATCATTCAAGCGAAATCGGACCTTACCTTTGAAATCACGGGTTTCAAAAGCATTGTCGACACTTCGCTTAAATACATCGCCCTAAAACCTGGCGAAATTTTGATAACCAATGACTCCTATTGCGGTGGCAGCTTTTTGCATCGATACACCTTCTTGATGCCTCTCTCTCGCGCAACCGCCAGCCAACCCGGCCTATTTATTTGTGTGCGCCGTGAATTTGCTCCCGGCCTCAATATCAGCGACAAGGTGGACAATGAAGGCCTTCGCATTCCACCGACTCCGATATTTCAAAACGGTCAGCTCGTGACTCCCATCATTGAGGCTATGGCCATGCATCCACTATGTCCTCAAGGCTTTAATCTCTGGTTGCAAAAAACCGTGACTGATCTTGGTCAACTTTATACAAAGTGGAACCAAATTGAAAAAAACTGTAAATTTCAAATCAGTGCACTGGAACTCAAGAAATTCTTAAGTTTTTCTAAAAAGTTTGCGACTGAGAAAATTCTTGAAAAAGCCCAGGGCGAAGCTCGTTCTGAAGTTCGTTTAGACAGTGGTGAAGTTCTGAAACTTCACTTAGAGATCAATAACGGCCTTATCAAGGCGGATTTTAGCGGTACCACCACTGGAATTAAAAACCACCTCCCTGATCTTGCCACTTTTGGCGCCTGTTACCAAGCCGTGGCTCATTTCTATGGTCTCAATGAATTTAATAATTCAGGAGGCTTTTCAGTCCTTCAGGTGGTCACGCCTTTGGGCTGTTTTTTGAATGCCAAATATCCAGCCTCCACTCATCAAGGTTTTCAGACCGGTGTCGCCGCCGTACAACTGGCTACAACCTTAGCTCTTCATGAAATTGTTAAAAATCCTCAAGCCATTTTGGCGGAAACTGATTTAAAAATGGAAATTTCATTTTCACAAGGTTCCCGGTGGTTGAGCCTTTGGTCCGCCAAATTATGCTGCGAAAGTATTTCTCTGGAACAAATTGAATCACAATATCCTATTCAATTTATAAAACTTGAAAAGGACACGGAGAAAATGCATTTGCAGGTCGAGTTTAAAGCTCTGGCCCCATGCCAAATTCGGTGGTTATCGGATTTTACCAAATATCCTATCAAAGCCTTACGCAATGGTTTGAAGGCTCCGGAACCTGCTTTAGTAGAAATGATGAATCAGGAAAATGAATGGATCGCCTTGGCTTCTCAAGGCAACCTGGATCTGATTCCAGGCACCCACCTTCGATTGAATATTTGGAGCCTTTTCACTTAAGAAGTAAAGACTCCCCTACAAATAGACTTAGAGAATTTTTCCGCCGGCAGAGATCAGGGCTTCTTTAATTCTTTCAATATGCTCTGGACTGCTGGTCTCAAGTACAAAATCAATGCGGGTTTCCCGCAGAAAAAGTCCCTGAGAAATACGATCATGGTGAACTTCGAGGATATTGGCCTTTTGCTCGGCAATCGCCTTTGTCAAACGATTGAGATTTCCCGGGAGGTCATCCACCACTACGGAAAGTTCGACCAAACGGCCACGCTTGGTCTGTCCCTTTTCAATGATTTTCGAAATGACGTTCAAATCCACATTGCCCCCACTTAAAATCACACAGGTTTTTTTTCCGAGACTGAGCTTTTTATTCATGATCGCCGCCATCGCCGCAGCTCCTGATCCTTCAGTCATGGTTTTTGCTCGCTCTAACAAAAACACGATCGCTTCCGCGATCTCATCATCGCTCACGGTGACGACTTCATCCACATTCTTAGAAATAAAAGTATCGTAGATAAGCTTCGAGGGATGCTTGATCGCGATCCCATCCGCGATCGTCGAAATACGTTTTTTGGGATGAGGAGTTTTATGATGAAAGAGCTGCGACATCCCTGATGCCTGCTCAGATTGCACGCCGATAATCTTGATTTTTGGATTGAGCGCTTTGATCGCGGTGGAAATACCGCTGATCAGCCCGCCACCGCCGATAGGAATCACAATAGAATCCAAATCTGGCAATCGCTCGTAAAGTTCTAAGCCAATAGTGCCTTGGCCGGCGATGATAGAGGGATCCTCATAAGGATGAACAAAAACAAAACCATTTTCTTTCTCCAGAAAGCGCGCGTACTCGTAGGCATCGTCATAGATCTCTCCTTTCAAAACAACATTGGCCCCATAGCCCTTGGTTGCATTGATTTTAGTGAGCGGTGCATTTTCTGGCATCACGATAGTGGCTGCGACTCCCGCAAAGGATGCACTTAAGGCGACACCTTGGGCATGGTTTCCCGCGGAGCTTGCGACCACGCCCCGTTTTTTCTCTTCCGAGGTTAAATTGGCGATTTTATTATAGGCGCCACGGATCTTAAAACTGCCGGTGCGCTGAGTATTTTCAAATTTTAAATACACCTCACAACCAAGAAGTTTGCTGGCACTGGTTGATAAATCAATTTCTGTATTTTGCGAGACGTTTTTTAAAGTTTCGCGGGCCTTGCGAATATCTTCAAGAGTAACCTTCATGTAAAAAACCTTAAACACTTTCTACCAGTAAGCCGTCAGTCCCCAAATCGGTGGATAAGATTTATAGGGAAGTATTGATTCTGCACTAGGCTTTACCTCTTTTCGCAGAGGCAACCCCATAAAGATACATTCGTCGAAATAATGAAAGGGTGCAAGATGCTTCCCGCATTTGGTGCAGTTAGAAACCAACTGCCCGGGAGCTTCATTAAGAGTTCCACAAATATGACAACGCCTAAAATGAACTTTTGATTCCATAGTGTTTTTGTTTCCTTCCTCTTGATGTTCACCCCTACACTTTGGTCTTGCAAGAGGGAGAGCTAAAGCTAAGATATTGAAATCTCACAAAATAGCGTAAATTGACTTTTCGCGTCACGCACAATTTGCTGAGGTTTCGGAAGCTTGATGTAAGGTGCCAAAATTGTTCGATTTTATAAAAATAAACTCCTTTACATCCCTTACTGATACGCGAGCGGGCCTAAGTCCTGAAGTATGACTTCTCCTAGGGAAATTCCGGCGAAAGCTTTAAAATAAACAACGGGATAGGTTTTTTATTGAAAGGTTCAAATAATGAAATTTTGGGCTCTCGCTCCTTTAGTAGCGTGTCTTTTTTCTCTGCAAGCATTCGCTACCGCTCCCCGCAAGACGACCCGCCCGCAAATTCTGCTCAGCTACGCCCAGTTCTCTCATCTCACCAATGCCGAACAAAAAACCTACATCAAAAAATTGCGTGAAGTTATGGAGGAAATGAGCAAAGCCTTTCCAGAGTTCGCCCAGGAAATGTCCGCGCGTTCGAGTTTCTTTGCACAAATGTGGAATTCGAATTTCCCCGCAGCCTACGGTGAAGCCAATCCTCTAGCTTCCTTTGATATCGGCAAGCTCGAAAAGTATATTAGAGAAATGGATATCCAAGCAAAGTTATATTTAGACGACATTGCCAATACGAATCCCAAAAAACTATCAGAAGAAAACCAAGACCTCTATGTCGAGAAATATCGACAAGCTCTCTTTTTTGCTGCTTCCGCAGAAACTACAGCTCGACATATTCCCGATAAAAAGACAGGTAAGTATCTCTTAACTAGAGTTATAAATCCCACTAGAAAAAGAGTTGAAGAACTTGAAGCGAAGGTAAAGCCGTTTGGCGAAATTAGATATTCACAAGCTCGTGATGATTATTTCAAAAAAGCCCATGAGGACAATTTTGATCTCAACACACCCTATCCGTTAGATGCCCGTGTGCCCTACGGCGAACGCTTGCAACTGCAAAAACCAGATGATCTCCCCCCCATTGCTTATACGAAGGATCCTAAACCAAATTTAAATCCCACAGTGAAGGTGGACCCTAACGATAAATTAAAGCTTCCTACAACTCCTAGAGCTTTCCCTAAATCAGATTCATCTACAGTCGGCATTGTTAGCTCAGAAAATGTCTCAGACATGCCCCCGATTCCTCAAAGTGCTTCCAACTCAGAGGGACGTCCTCCTCCTCCACAATTGATAACTGAAGACCAAAAATCAGAAACTCCTCCGACCCCTAAAGTGGATGCTAAAAAAGAGGATCAGCCCGTACCAAAGGCGGCCTCTTCAGAGGAAACCACAGGGACTGCTAAATCAAAAAAACCCGATTTTGGTTTCTATCGTTGTATGTATGCAGGCTTTGTCATTAAAAAAGGTCCTGATTGTAAGGGACCGAGTTCTCTTCCTTGGGATCTTGAGGGACTGGATACGGAAACTTTTGTCTGCGAAAATGGCAGCATTATGTGCAACCCATTCCTTTTCGGATTTAAGAGCAGCTGTAAATGGGATGATGCCAGCGAAAACAACAAAACAGATACTTGCATGAGTTCCGCGAAACCTTACTGCGTAAGTAAAGGGGTTTTTGCTACAAAAAATTGCTCCTCTATCAGTACAAGTGACAATGCACTTCAAGCAGCCGTCCAACTCAGTCATAAAAATCCAAAAGCGTTCGACCTGTTCCAAACTAGCTTCGAGGAGCTTTGTGATAAGGGCTTAATTGACTTCAACGGCTACGAAGGAAAGCGCAAGGAAAAGACGAAAGAGGATATCTTGAGAACTTGTGCGGTCGCTCAAATTCGCATGGACGCATTGAAATTACATTACTTAATTCCAAAAGAGACTGATAAAATCAAGCAGATGATGCCCGCCGCCGAAAAAGCTATAAAGAATAATAAAACCGCACAATAGCCCTCTTATAAGGGATGCTATGACGCTTCAATAAACTTCTGATGAAGTTTTTGAATGGCCACAGCTCCCTGTTCTTCATTGACGATAAAACAAAAATTATGTTTGCTGGCACCTAAGCAAATCATTCGCACATTGATATCCGCAATGGTCTCGAAAATCAGTTTTCCCAGACCCGGCGTATGATTGATGTTATTGCCGATTAAGGAAACCAATGCCAAATTTTCCTCGACTTGAACATCGGCAATCTCTGAAAGATCTGAGATCAACTTTTTATTCAACAAAGTGGAATCGTCCAAAGTCACGCTGACTGAAATTTCAGAAGTGGTAATGGCATCAATACTGACTTTATGGTCATTAAAGATTTTAAAAATCTGATATAAGAAACCATGGGCGTGCAACATTTCAGGCGTTGAAAGCGTCACCAGGATCTGCTTCTTACGAAGAGCCATCGCTCGGATCAAAGGATAAACCTGGACTTCTTTTCGTACCCAAGTACCGCGGGCTTCGGCCTCAAAGCTAGAGCCTACAAATACCGGAATGTTGTGACGAATCGCCGGCAAAAGCGTCGCGGGATGCAAAACCTTCGCTCCAAAAGTAGCCAGCTCGGAAGCCTCCTTAAAGGAGATCTCATCAATAGGTCTGGCCTTCGGGCAAAGACGTGGATCGGTGGTGGCGATGCCTGCCACATCCGTCCAAATTTCGAGGATATCCGC
>DATBTE010000433.1:0-3999 GCA_036559425.1 Pseudobdellovibrionaceae bacterium
ATACGAGTAAAGCCGGTCATCATGATTAAAATCGCCGGTGCCAAAGTCAGTACCGTCATGATCAACACAAGCTTAATCGCATTTACCACTTCATTTGGATTCTCGGTTGTTTTAAAACCCAGGTTCACAGTCGGTAATGTGACCTGCTGGGCAAAAGCCACTTGCTGGCCCAGCATCCCAAAAAAAACCAAACCTACTAAAAGTAATATTTTTTTCACTGAAAAGACCTCATGCCTTTCAGCTTTTTAGAGACCACTTCTTTAATGCCGCGGATTGAAAATTCTTCCTCATCATTTTCTTCTGAGACATGAGCGGGAACTCCACCAAAAACATCGGAAAAACTGCTACTATGAACTTCTTCCGGTATTTCATCATCCAACAAAGCCAGCGATTTAATCATATTAATGTTGTTGTCAGTAACACCGATCAGGATGCTCTCCCCGGCGACCCGAATGATCGCTAAGGATTTTTTAGGTCCTAGGTAGTGTTGAGTGAGCACTTTGATTTGATTATTTTTACCGGCTGCAAAATTATTTTTTGCGTACTTGCGCATGTAGATGTAAGCGCCTGTGCCCACTAATCCCATCATTGAAAAAATCAAAATAATTTTAAAAATCGAATGACCGTCCTCTGAAGCTTTTTTGGGGGACTGCAGATTCAAAGGGATCTCGGATTCTTTTTTATTTTCAATTTTATCAGTCGCTGTCATTTCCTCGACGGCTGGAGTTGAGGCGTTTTCGGCTTTTACCGATGGAATCGCTAATAGTGTTGTTAAAAGTGCAGTAATAATAATCAGACGCATTTTTTTAACCTCTACTTCAATTGCTCAATACGCTCGGTCGGACTAATAATATCTGTTAAGCGCACACCAAATTTTTCATTGACTACGACGGCCTCACCACGAGCAATGAGCTTTTCATTCACATAAACTTCCATCGGTTCCCCGGCAAGTTTACTCAGTTCGATGACGCTGCCTTGAGTAAGGTTTAACAACTCACTTACGGGCATTTTTGTCCGCCCCAATTCCACCGTCACACGGAGGGGAATATCTAAAATCAATTGGAGATTTTTATCTTTGGGACCACCGCTTCCATCACTACCGGCACCCGATCCTGCAGCGCCACCGCCTCCGCCGCCGGTTTTGCCCGCGAGGGCATTGTTCATCGCGGCTGCCTCTTCAGCAAGTTGATCCGCTAAATTCTCTAAATTATCATCCATGGCTTTTCCCCCTATTTCTTAATTTGACGAGTGACCTGCACCGCCACCGTCCCATGATGTATACCGTAATAGCCTTTAAATTTTTTGACATTTTCAATCTGCACATCGATCTCGCCGCTAGCGTCTTGATCCAAAGGAATCACGTCACCTAATTTCATGGTCATAAGATCTTGAAGAAGAATCTCTGTTTGTCCAAGATTGACTTTGACTTCAACGTTGGTCTCCAAGAGCTGTTCCTTGATAATCGCTGTCCAAAGTTTTTTATCTGTTTGATCGGACTCTACCTGAAATCCAGATTGAAGTTTTTGTTTGATAGGCTCAATGGTGGCATAAGGCACGACTATGGAGATAGTCCCTGTGGCATTTTCGAGTTCCACGTCGAAAGTCGAAGCGATGACCACGTCTGTAGGAGGAACAATACCTACGAATTGAGGATTGACCTCCGTACGAACGAAACTACAATCGATTTTTTCCACGGAAGCCCAGGCATTTTCCAAATCATTGATGGCCAACTCCACGACTTTCCGCACGATTGAAAGTTCAATTTGCGTAAATTCTTTACCGTCAACTTTAGTATAAGGACGATCCGCTCCTCCGAAAAAACTATCCACTAAGGCATAAGCCAATTTACTTTCGATGACCATTAAAGCGGAGCCGCGCAAAGTTCCAAAACGTAAAACACTCATGCAGGTAGGCATCGGTAAAGTATTGATAAATTCGCCGAATTTCAAAAACTCGGTGCTGGTCAGCGTAATCGAAGCAATTTTACGTAAAGTTGAAGATAAGGAAACCCTGAAAGCTCGCATGAATTTTTCATAAATAACTTCCAGTTGTGGCAAACGACCGCGAATGATGCGGTCTTGGCTCGTCAAATCGTAATTAACGACGTTTTTGCCTTCCGTCTTCACCGTACCAGGATTGCTCGCACTCGAATTATCAGCAGTCGTCACGTCTCCGTCCGAAACGGCGGCTAAGAGCGCATCTACTTCACTTTGCGACAAGACCTGATTCATGCTCGACCTCTAGTTATAGATAAATTCTGTAAAGAACACGTTGGAAATCTTTCCTTTAACCAGAAAAGAATTGATCGTGTCTTTCACTTCATTACGGAGATTGTCTTTACCTTCCCTTGAAGAAACCTCTTCGTAGGTTTTACTGGAAAGAATAATGATAATGATGTCGCGAATTTGAGCTTTGCGTTTATCAATCTCCTCTTGGACCGCAGACCCCTTCACTTCTAGTTCAATACTCACACTCGCAAGTTTACGGCCCTTGGAACCAGCCAAATTAATAATGAATTTCTCTAAAGGAATGATTTGTCCCACGAACTTCTTTTCATCGGTGTTCTCTTTATCGTGTTCCTGAGCTTCCTTTTCCCCCTTGATCACTTGCTCGATCTTTGGCTCTGCAGCTTCTTTTTTTCTTCCTTGAAAAAGCATGAAACCTACACCGCCAACAACCAACATATTGACGATTGCAAGAGCAATCAGAATGATATTATTTTTTCCGCCGCCCGCGCCGCCTAATGGCGCTGCCGTAGCTGCCGCTGACGTTGCCGCCGCTGCCGCTCCTTTTTCTTCTGCCACTTCCATCCTCCTTGAGGAAAAGACACACCGATCTTATAAAAGTATGAAGCAACAGGAGTGCCAACTCACCATTGACCAAGTCTAGCCACTAATTTGGCGCTCGAAATGGGTTATAAAAGAAATGAGGTTTTTTTTTGGAAAGATCTGGACCTCGCTCCTACCAAAATACCGATGCCTGAGTCATCGTTTTGACGGCATTTTAAAATACCCCGACCATCTCCCGCAGCCTTTGAAAAATTAGGATGTCCTTCATTTCGCTGGAAGAAAGAATTTTTTGTATTTCTGGAGGAACTGTATATTTTCCAGTTTTGCAGGATGAGAACCAATGCAAGACAGGAAATTTCCCGCCTCTTTATCATTGGCACAAAAGGTCGGCGCAAGCGCCTCCTGTGCCTTCCGGGGCAAGAGAATAATTAACAATATGAAAATTAAGCTGAGGCCGAAGAAAAAAAACCAGGAGTGTTTCATAATTCCGTCCTTTCTTCACTCATCGCCCTTACTTAATCGGTCTCCTTACTTAGATAAGGTGCCAACGTCTTTATAAGTTCATCGACCACAAGAGGGTTGCCTGCGATGATTGAATTCTTGTAAGGAGTATACTTCTTTCCTTGGTAGGTGGCCACTTTTCCGCCCGCTTCCTCAATAAGTAATATGCCTGCGGCGCTATCCCAAGGTTGTAGATTCCGTTCCCAGAATCCATCGAATACTCCACGTGCCACCATTGCCAAGTCGTAAGCGGCAGCGCCTGGTCTGCGAACCCCACGGCATTTATAAACAATATCAGAAAATATTTTTAACTGTTCTTCGATGACATCCTGTTTTTCTGCAACGAATCCTGTTGCTAATAAAGAATCTTTTAAATGCTGAGCCTGGCCTACTTTCAAGGGCTGGCCATTCATAAAAGCGCCTTTGCCGCGAATAGCGGTATAGGTTTCTTCCATCTTGGGACAGTCAATCACTGCCACCTGAATCTCACCATTAATTTCAAGAGCCAGACTGATGCAGAAAATTGGAAATTGATGAATATAATTAGTCGTTCCATCCAAAGGATCTAAAATCCAACGGCCTTCAGGCCCGGCTGAAGTCCAGGGGACTTTAGCCCCCAAGTAATTCGACTCTTCGCCCAAAAAGTCTATACTTGGAAAGTTTTTCCTAAGATAATCAGAAATAACTTTTTCAGATTCCTTGTCAGCCT
>DATBTE010000434.1:0-6899 GCA_036559425.1 Pseudobdellovibrionaceae bacterium
TGAAACTACTTGGTGGTTTTAGTTTTTGTATCTGGCTGAGGACCGGTTCCCATCATAGGACAGCCCCATTGGCCTCCTGGACTTTTCATCATTTCATTGTGGCACTCTTGGATGGTTTTGTTGGAGTTGAGGCAGGAAGCAGCTTTACTGTGCATCTCCGCCATTTGCTTGCGTTGTTCCGGAGTATATTCGGTAGTACTCGGTGGAGCTGCCAGTGCAGACAAGCTAAGAGTTGTGAGTAACGTAATTACGAATGACTTCATAAAAACCCCCTAAGTTTTTGAACAATTCCTTTATAGTTGATCGGTATGGACTGAATATGATTATAAGAGAAAATTCTTTCTAATTAAAATCCTTAAGCGGTCATTCACAGCTTGCCTCCCGGCATTAAGGGAGGTGTAAAATGCTTTATGCCAATGATCTATTTTAAGAAAAATAAGCCGTCCATAAAAGTCGCGATGGGGGCGACCCTAATGCGCTCCTTACTGGAAGCTGGGGTTCCGGTGGCCTCCTCTTGTAATGCCGACGGTGTTTGCGCCAAATGCGGTATTCGCATCATCCAGGGGATGGAGAACCTTTCCCCCGCCAATCAGACCGAGCTTTTTTTGAAAGAAAAAAATAATATTTCAGTGGATATTCGTATTAGCTGCCAGACTCAGGTTTGGGGAGATATCGTTGTTGATGCTGATTATTGGTGACCACTCAGCAAGAGACGCCGCATTGTGATATGTCTGCTTTTCCCCTTCGAATAATAGTGTCAATAGTCTCTTAAATTGATAATTTCAAGCCCTTCTAAGAGGTGGCATGATGGATCAAAAAATTGAAAATCTTATTATTATTGGCTCAGGCCCTGCCGGACTGACCTCGGCAATTTACAGTGCACGTGCTCGTCTCGAGCCTCTGATGATCGAAGGCGAAGAAGCCGGCGGCCAATTGATGATTACTACGGAAGTTGAAAACTATCCGGGTTTTGAGCACGGGATTACAGGACCTGAACTCATTGATGTGATGAGAAAACAAGCCTTGCGATTTGGTACACGTTTTGTTTCTCGCAATGTGACCAAAGTGGATTTCTCACAACGTCCTTTCAAGGTTTGGGTGGGGGATAAGCTTTATCTTTCCAAGGCCATTATTATTTCTACAGGAGCTAGTGCTCAGTACTTGGGTCTTCCGTCTGAAAAGCAATATTTGAGCCGCGGGGTTTCGGCTTGTGCGACTTGTGATGGGGCTTTCTTCCGCAATATGGATGTCGGAGTTGTGGGTGGCGGTGATACGGCGATGGAGGAAGCACAATTCCTGACTCGCTTTGCAAAAAAAGTTTATGTAATTCATCGGCGAGATCATTTCCGCGCTTCTAAAATTATGAGCGAAAGAACTCTCAGTAATCCAAAAATTGAAGTTTTATGGAACTCCGAAGTGAGCGAAGTTTTAGGTGATGGTAAAAATGTGACCGGGTTGAGAATCAAAGACACATTGAAAAGCTCGACCAAAGACCTGGCGGTAGATGGGGTCTTCATCGCCATCGGGCATAAACCCACAACCTCCCTATTCAAAGGTCTATTGGATATGAATGAAACGGGGTACTTGGTGACCAAAGCCAATTCCACGTATACAAATATTGAAGGAGTCTTTGCTGCTGGCGATGTGCAAGATCATGTGTATCGGCAAGCGATCACCGCAGCGGGGACTGGATGTATGGCCGCCATAGACTGTGAAAGATGGCTGGAGACTCAAGCCCACGGATTAAAATAAGAATATGAAAAGCAAGAAAATCAATACGAAGGACCTCATTAATAAAATTGAAAAAGTTGCCAAGGCTCGTATTGCGAGTCAGCACGTGGTGTCTTTAGCAGATTTTCGCGAAGCCGTGAAAAAAGAAGAGCCTCGAGTTATTCTGGTCATTGAAGACGACGAAACAATGCGAATGGCGCTCAAAAGAATTTTTGAGGCTGAGGGCTATGTTACGAAACTTGCTGCGGATGCCACGGCTCTTTCAGAGGTTTTAGATGATACGCCCATCGATCTGATTTTAATGGATGTAGGCCTCCCTTGGGTGAATGGCTTTGAGCTGGCTCAATTACTTAAAGAAAACAAAGACCTTAAGGGGATCCCACTGGTTTTTGTATCTGGTAAGGCGAGTGAAGAGGATATGAAGCAGGCTTTCGAAATTGGCGCTGATGACTATATAAGAAAGCCATTTGATGTGGAAAAGCTTCGTAAGACGGTGCGAACCCTTTTAAAACTTAATGAGTAGTTACAGGCCAATTTCATTGGCCAAATCTAGCCCGCATCTTTTTTAAGGCGATTTTGCTGAGCCATATAATCGTTGATCAGCTTACTGAGTTTCAGGGTTGTTTCTTCATCTTGGTCTAGAAAAACCAGACGTCTTGGGTCGGCGATATCTCCAATGATTTTACCTTTTAAGTGCACATGATTTTTTTTTGTGTCTTTTTCAAACTTGTTCACCAAAATCATTTCAAAAGGACGATGGAAGAAATCTTTCGGAATTTCATCTTCTAAGAGAGTTCCGGAAAGAGAAATGTTTCTTGAGTGGGTTCTAAAAGAACTTCCTCTTTTTGTCAGAAGAACCGCCTCAATTTTAAAATCATGGCGATGGGCAGTGCGGCGATCTTTAGGAGTGTTCAATTCGCTACGGCTTACGACAATTTCTACGGAAGGTTTATCCGGAAGTCCAGACAGTGTGAGGTCATCTCCCTTAAACTCGTTGTAATAGTAACCATAATCTGAGGTTTCCAATTTTTCCGCAGCGACCACAGAAGTATAAGAGGGAGCCTCCGAAGCGATCCTTTGGATTTTAACGGTGACGTCAGAGGATTTTTGTTTTTCCTTATTAATCAAAGGTTCAGGAGGTTGGGCTTGAACAAAATATTTTTGCCCACTCGAAAGGAATTGAGTCAAAGGCAACCACTCTGTCCAACCTGGAGTCCAAATATAATATTGGTGGAGCTGTCGCATTTTAAAAGTCAGAATCATCATTTGAGTTTGTACAACGGACAATGGCTTGGTCTTTTTATTCGCAGCCGAATCAAAAATAATCCAAATTTTACCCTCTGTTTTCATAGTCCCCTCAATGAAAAAAACCAGACCTTATGCTTATCGGCCTGGTGAGGTTGTTTATAAAGGGTAATGGTAAATTAATTTAATGTGACTAACTTTTGATCAGCTTTACTAAACACGAATACAAGCAGCCACATGATGAGGACGTTTTTCCTCCAGAGGGGGCACGGTTTTTTTACAGTCTTCAATGGCCATCGGGCAACGAGGATGAAAGTGACAACCTGCAGGAGGATGAACGGGACTTGGAACGTCTCCGGTCAAAATGATGCGCTCTTCTTTGTGTTTTGGGTCTGGCACAGGGATAGCGGATAACAAAGCTCGAGTATAAGGATGCTTCGGATGCGTATAAAGCTCCTCGGATTCAGACATCTCGACGATTTTACCCAGATACATCACAGCCACCTGTGTAGAAACGTGTTCAACAACTTTTAAGTCATGGGCAATAAACACGTAGGTCAATCCTAGCTTCTTTTGGAGCTCCATTAAAAGATTCAACACTTGGGCTTGAATAGAAACATCCAGTGCAGAAACGGGTTCATCGCAAATAATAAGCTCAGGATTTACGGCTAAGGCACGAGCGATACCTACACGCTGTCTTTGTCCCCCAGAGAACTCATGGGGATAGCGGTTCATGGCTTCAGGACGGAGTCCTACCAATTGAGCCAACTCCATCACACGTTCTTTGCGGGCTTTTTCTGAAGGGTAAAGGTTGTGGATGATCAAAGGTTCTTCAAGGATTGAACCAATGGTCATACGGGGATTTAAACTTGCATAAGGATCTTGAAAGATGATCTGCATCTTTCTACGAATCTCACGAAGTTCGTCACCTTCGATATGGGTGATATCTTGACCATTGAAACGAACTGTTCCAGAAGTAGGGTCCAACAAACGAATCAGGCAACGACCTAAGGTGGACTTTCCGCAGCCGGATTCTCCCACGAGGCCCAGGGTCTCCCCTTTTTTTAATTTAAAGTTGACGCCAGAAACAGCCTTAACACTTGCAATTTCTCGATTTAAAATTCCACCGTTGATAGGGAAAGTTTTCACAAGGTTTTCGACTTCGAGGAGATAGTGGCTCATAATTTGTCTCCTTGATCAGGTACAGGATGGAAACAAGCCGCCAGATGCGCGCCTTGCTTGCTTTCAAGTCTTGGTTCAACTTGACGGCAGTCATTTTGAACATTTGGACAGCGATCTTGGAAGCGGCAGCCCTTAGGAAGGGCTAAAAGGCTTGGCACCATCCCTTGGATCGTTTTTAATTGAGTTAATTTGTGACCTGTTTCAAAGTGCGGAATAGAATCTAAAAGTCCTCGAGTGTAAGGATGTTTTGGGCGATAGAAAATATCTTCAACAGTTCCATATTCCACAACTTTTCCAGCATACATCACCACCACTTCTTGGCACATTTCCGCAACCACGCCCAGATCATGGGTGATTAAAATCATGCCCGCGTTGAAATCTTTTTGTAGTTTGCGCATGAGATCTAAAATTTGAGCTTGGATTGTAACGTCCAAAGCCGTGGTGGGCTCATCCGCAATCAAAAGTTGAGGATCGCAGCTAATCGCCATGGCAATCATGACTCTTTGGCGCATTCCACCTGAAAGCTGGTGAGGGTATTCGTTATAACGTTGTTCAGGGGCAGGAATACCCACAATGCGGAGCATTTCAATGGCCCGGGCTTTCACTTCGGCTTTAGTAAACTGAGGATAGTGAAGTGAAATGGATTCGGAGATTTGATTGCCGCAGGTATAAACAGGATTCAAAGAAGTCATGGGTTCTTGAAAAATCATGGCGATTTCATTGCCCCGAATGTGGCGCATTTCTTCTTCCGAAGTTTTGAGTAAGTCCTTGCCATGGTAGAGAATTTCGCCAGATTCGATTCTACCTGGAGACTGGATTAACTTCATAATGGAGAGCGAGGTTACGGATTTTCCGCAGCCAGATTCGCCAACAATTCCAATGGTTTGTCCCTTTTTAACGGTGAAACTAACATCATCTACAGCGTAGAAGGTGCCGTCATCAGTTTTGAATTGTGTTTTTAAGCTCTTAACTTCTAAAAGGGTTTCATTCACTGTCTGGTTTCTCCCACTTTAAAGCCCGTTTCTTATACAAGGCCTAAAGCCTGGCATCAACCAGATAAATCAGGTGCTGCGAGGTGAAATTAAATAAACAATATCAACGACTCATCAATTCCTTGATGAGACTATGGAGTGTTGCATAGCTTGGCAGAGTCGCTACGGGATTATATTTTTGCAAAATTTCTATTTTTGAATATCCAAACTCCACTGCAATCGCGCCCACGCCAGCGGCTTGAGCGGCCTTCATATCAGGGATGCCGTCTCCGATCATGAATGTTGTGGTCTTAGAATGTTTCGCCAGCTTCATCATTTCTTGCAGAGGCAAGGGGTGAGGCTTACATTCAGAGAAAGTGTCGGCGCCAAAGACTCCAACCCAGGAGATCTCCTCATGGGCCAGTAGATTTAGGTGGTGGAGGACTTTCTTGGCAGGGGCTTCATTCTTATTGGTCACAATTCCTTTAGGGCCTGGATATTGCCGCAAGAATTCCACAGCACCAGGATAAAGGCGAGTGGTTTTGTGCATCTCTTCCTCATAGGTATTTAAGAAATGCAAATAAATATGCTGATACTCGTGCGGCGGACTGTTTTTATGTTCAGGAAAAAAGTCACTCAAAAGTTTCAGCAGGCCTTCTCCGATATGATTTACAATCACTTCGTGAGGCAAAGTCGATTTGTTATAGAAAGTGAGAGTTTTATTCAGAGCTGAAGAGATATCCTTTGCGGAATCAATCAGCGTTCCATCAAGATCAAAAATAAGCAGTGGCCAAGTCATAGAGGCACCTTAAAGTATATTTGCAGTTTAGTCAGGACAATTTAGTCAGATAATTTGAGTCCTCGGTTGTCAGTTGGAAAAAATTTATGCTATCTATGGGCATGCGTATCGAAATCCCTCAAGCCCAAGAATATATTGAATCACTTGCTGCCGTAGAAGCTGCGAGCAAACAAAAATCCCGTCGCTTCGCGGAAGAACTCGGTCTGGGCAAAATCTGTTTGTCGCCCTCTGAAGGGCACTTATTGTCTTTCCTAGTAAGAATGCAGCGATGTCGGAAGTTTGTAGAGATTGGAACTCTAACGGGACTTTCAGCTCAATATATTTTAGAAGGCCTGGGAGAGCAGGGCGAACTTTGGTCTTTGGAGAAAACAGAGCTTCATGCCCAGAAAGCGTTGGCGGCTCTCGCTGAGCATCCGGCTGCAAAAAATGTTCATATTATCGTTGGCGATGCTCGAGTGACTTTGGAAACTCTGAAAGCTCAGGGACCTTTTGACGGCGTCTTTATTGATGGAAATAAGGCGGCCTATGGTGATTACTTGGCTTGGGCTGAGGCCAATGTTTCCCCCGGGGGCTTGATCATCGCGGACAATGTTTTTTTAAATGGCGCTGTCTGGGGCGATAAAGAAGGACAAAGTCAAAAATTCAGCGAGAAGCAAGTGAAAGTCATGCAGACTTTCAATCATCGCTTAAGTGACCCTGTATTGTATGACAGTGTTCTTCTTCCCACCAAAGAAGGAATGCACTTCGCGGTGAAGAAGTTTTAAGAACGCTTTTCGGTCTGACTTAAGTTTTTCAATATTCTTTTCAAGAAATCAGGATTTTGTGAAAGAGCATGATAGGATTCCTCCCTTACTCATAAATATAATCAGGCCTGTACTGATCGGGGTTTTTCCAATTGTGAGGAATGTTGAATATTTTTATCAACTCCTGCCAATCGGTTTCTGATAGGAGAATATATTCAGATCCAATCT
>DATBTE010000435.1:0-6736 GCA_036559425.1 Pseudobdellovibrionaceae bacterium
ATCCAATGTTTTTTGAATTTAAATGCTTTTCTATATCCGACCTTAAAACATGACCTTTTCTTAAGATAGAAAGTTTATTAACTCCGTCAGTTTCATTGATCAGCAGCACTGTGGATTCAATACCGATTTTACTATCGCCACCTTCAAGGACAAAAATATTTTCTTTTTGAAATTCCTGACGAACGTGATTGGCCGTCGTCGGACTTGTCTTTCCAAACTTATTCGCACTGGGGGCGGCCAGGGGGACTCCAGCCTTGCGAATTAAATCCATAGCCACCGCATGTGCCGGCATACGCACGCCTACGGAATCCAAACCCGAGGTAATCATGGGATTCAGCTTACTACTTTTAGGAAGAACCAGGGTCAGGGGGCCTGGCCAAAATTTCTCAGCCAAGGCAACGGCCACCGCCGGAAAGCTGGAAACCACTTCATTAAGCTGTGCCAAATCCGATACGTGAACAATCAAGGGATCGAAAAAAGGCCGCTCCTTGGTTTTAAAAATGGACTCAATCCCCTCAGGCAAATCAATACGCGCGGCTAAACCATAGACGGTTTCAGTGGGCATTCCTACAACTTGTCCCTTTGCCAAAAGCTCGACGGCTTTTGAAGTTTCTTCTGCGCTCATAGAAGGGTTTTAACGCTCTTCCTGCAGAATCACAAGAGGACTTTCGCGAACCACTCGACGGCTGGCAAAAAAAGCGATCAGGCCGCTTAGTAAGCAAACACCCAAGGCAGTTAGAATCGGCCAAATCCAGTTAAAAATAAAACTGCCTTCGAAAATGAAGTAGGAAATAACATAGCTCACCACCATGCTAAGGCTCGCGCCGATAAGGCCCGCGCAGAAAGACAGGGTCACGAATTCGATGACCAGATAGTTGGAAATAGCACTAAATTTAGCTCCCACGACCTTAAGCATATTGAGTTCCCAGCGACGGAGATTAACTTGGCCGCTGACAATGGAATACAAAACCACATAGCCCGTAAAAAGAGCCAAGGCCGCCATTAACTCCAAAGACCAACTCATTTGATCCGAGATCTTCAAAACTTCATTCACTGTTCGTTGCACATCCACGATAGAAATGTTGGGGAATTTCTTAGCAAGCTGGAGCTGCAATTCTTCTTTCTTTGCCTCATTCATCTTTGGCAAGGCCGTAATAAATGTCTTTGGCGCCTCATTGAGAACGCCGTTTTGTACCAATATAAAAAAATTGGGCTGGAAACTGGTCCATTTAACTTTACGCAAATTAATAACCTGTCCTTCTATCTGTACCCCTTGAACATCAAATTGTAGAATATCACCAACCTTCATGCGAAGGCGTCCCGCGTACTTAGCCTCAATTGAAATTTCTGGATATTTTTGTTTAGAGGCATCATAATTTCCTGAAAAATTTCTTCCCTCGACAATCTTCTCAGAAGCCGAAATCTTTTCACGATAAGAGATATTTATCCCCCGGTTGCGGAAGCGTGCCTCCATCTCCTCTTCACGTGTTTTAAAGCCCCTCTCTTCACTCTTTCTTTCGTAAGGCTGATCATTTATTTTTAAAATGCGTGCACGAATCATCGGAGAAAAGCCGATGCTCTCAAACTTCTCCTGTTGCAAAAAATCCTGTACAGGCGCCAGTTGTTCATCCTGAATATCAAACAAGAAGAGGCTTGGAACCTTCGATACCGCATCTGTCTTAAATTCGTTCTGCAGACCTACTTTTAATTGCGGTAAAACATTGATTAATAAAGAACCTAATCCCAAAGCGATAAAAATCGCCAGACTGCTCGAGCGCCTTCGAGACAAACCCAGCCAGGAATATTTAAAAATCCAATTTTTTCTTTTGCGCGCGGATTTCAAAACCACTAACAAAGCCATTCCAACCGCATACAAAATCAGTAGCACTCCAAAGAAAGCTCCTACAAAAAGCGAACCTACTTTGAAGGAACTGGACTCCGCCACTGCCAGCAACCAAAAAAGTATCAATCCCGGTAAAAAAACCCAAGGCCGATGGATGTCGATGGAGGTGCTAAATTTTTCTTCGGCAAAGAGGCGTGCTGGTTTTAAATCTTGAATTTTTAAAAGAAAAGGCAAGCAAATTACAAAGCTGCCGATCACACCGAGAATGAGAGCCATAAACACAGCTTTCAATGACATGACCGGATGCAAATCAAAGGGAGTCAAACTTGATAAAAGTTCACTTAACAGCGGTAACAGCAAAGAGGATACCATCACTGTGGGGATGAGAGATAAAAAGCCTAAAATGATTACTTGGGCGGCATACAAACTCACCGCGCGCATCGCCTGCAGTCCAAGGCTTCGCAGAATAGCCACTTCTCGTACTCTCTCGGTCATGAAAAGACGAAATAAATACGCCGCTCCCAGTGCTGACATAAAAAGTGCAATTATCGCCACTAGTCCCAGATAATCTGACAAATAAGCAAGTTGGTGACTGGATTCTTCACTCGCCGTTTTTGCCGTTTCGACTTGAATGGCCGGATCTTTGAATACCTTTAAAAGTTCTGTTTTTCGATCCTCGGTTAATTGATCATTTTTTAATTTGAAAAAATAATTAACAGAATAGGTACTTCCAAACTGGATCAGGCCAGATTGCGCGAGCAAAGAGCGATCGATAAAAATCCGTGGTGCGATGGAGGCCGCACGAAAAGTTTGGGTCTCGTCTTTTGCCACTATATCAGAAACCTTCAACTGCAGCTGACCTAATTGAAAAGAGTCCCCTTTACGCAGTCCAAGTTGAGCCTCAAGTTCCGGATATATCCAGGCTGAGTTGGAGCCAATAATTTCTTTTTTTGGAGTTTTCTGCTGAATCCCAACTTTGGAAGAGCTCAGAGTCAAAGATCCGTAGAGAGGGTAGTTCTCATCGATGGCTCGCACCATCACTAAACGAGAACCCTTACTTGAGCTTAACATCGCAAAGAACTCGTAGGTCTCACTCATTTCGGAATCTTTAGCCATCACCCTTTGTAGTGCCGTTTTTTCGTTTTCAGTGAGTTCACGGCGTATAGACACAGCAAGATCCGCTGAAAGTATGGCTTTAGAATTCTGATTGAGAGTATCTTCCAGAGAAACTTTAAAAGCTTCTAAAGAGATATACCCGGTCAGCCCCAAGCTTAGGTTAAAAATAAAAAAAAGCCCAAACTTCCAACTTCTTAAAAGTTCCCGGCGAATCCACATGAGGAACACTTAAACCTCCAAAAGTTGACCTTCGCAAAGTCTTAAGGTTTTCTGGCAACGCTTCGCCAGTTCCTCACTATGAGTGACTAGAATTGTGGTGATTTGATATTTTTTAGCGGCGTTAAAAAAGATATCCATAACTTTTTCGCCCGTGTGCGTGTCCAGATTTCCACTGGGCTCATCGGCAAGTAAAATTTTTGGACGCACAGCCAGGGCTCGCGCGATGGCGACTCGTTGACATTCGCCGCCACTCATCCGACTGGGGAATTGATTCATGCGATGTTCGAGGCCCATTTCCTTCAGCAAGGCCTGAGCCTGCGCCTCTGCGTCTGGACGTCCTAAGATCTCCATCGGCAACATCACATTTTCTAAGGACGTTAAATGGGCAACCAAATGATACTGTTGAAAAATGATTCCAATATTTTGACCACGAAACTCTGTAATCTGTTCTTCGCTCATGGCACTGATATTCACTCCATCTACAACTACTTCACCGCTGTCGGCTTGATCAAGGCCCGCGAGCAAAGAGAGTAAAGTGGATTTACCGCTTCCTGATTGGCCGACAATAGCCACCCTCTCTCCGTTTTTTATGTCAAGATTCAACCCCGCCAGGACAGTGAGTTTGTCCTCTCCTTGATTAAAGGACTTTTCAAGGTTCTTAATTAACAAACTCATAATAAACCTTTAATTTGCTGATAAACTGTTTCAGCAATAATTTTATGACCGGCTTCATTGGGATGAATACCATCAGCTTGATTGTACCTTGGATCTCCGCCCACTTTATCGAGGACAAAAGGAATCAATGGTATTTTATATTTTTTCGCCAAAGTCAGGTACATTTTTTTAAACTTTTCAGTGTAGTCCTTGCCATAATTAGGAGGAATGTAAATTCCCCCTAAGACAAGGGGGACTTTTTGTGATTGAGTATACTCAATGGCCTCAGAAAGATTTTTTTCGCTCTCTTCAATTTTAAGTCCACGCAAACCATCATTGGCACCCATAACTAATAAGATAAGGTCGGGTTTAGATTTAAAAAGCCATTTCATTCGTCCTACAACGGATGCTGTGGTGGAACCACTCACCCCCGCATTAATCACAGTCCAATTTTTTTTACCGCTGTCATGGATCTTTTTTTCTACCAGCGCAGGGTAAGCGCTCTCCTTAGAAACTCCGAGCCCTTCAGTGAGGGAATCGCCGATCACCACGAGCTTTTTATTAGTCACGGCAAAAGCAATGGAAAATAAAAGTATTAAAAATAAAAAAAGTCTCATGCTTCCATGAGACTCTTTTTTAGACTTAACTGACAAGTCCGAGCGTATAATATTCTGCCTAATGACAGCTTAGACTAGTAACGTCCCCCACCGCCGCCACGTCCACCGCCGAAGCCGCCGCGTCCGCCACCGCCGCCGCCACGTCCACCACCGCCGAAACCGCCACGTCCGCCGCCTTCACGGGGAGCTTGTGGCTTAGCTTCAGATACGTTGATTGCACGGCCATCCATTTGAGTGCCGTTCAATTTATCCATAGCTGCTTCCGCATCAGAATCAGAATCCATTTCTACGAATCCGAAACCTTTGCTGCGGCCTGTTTCACGATCAGTGATAACTTTTGCAGAAGAAACTGCGCCGAATTCAGAAAATCTTTGGTGAAGACTTTCGTCGTCGACTGAATATGGAAGATTGCCAACATATAATTTTTTACCCATGGGTACCTCCAGGGATCTTTAGACCGCGGAAGCCATGAGCAAAACAAAACTCTAGGAACATCGAACGCGGAACGTTAATAACTCACATTAATTTATCACAGCTTATTCTTCACGCAAGTGAAATTCCTACCGCATATTATTGAATTGCAATGGAACCGGGAAATTCCCAGACCGGACCAAAGCAATAGTCTCTTGCAATTCGTCGATACTTTTTGCGGTTACGCGAACTTTATCTTCCATAATCTGTGGCTGGACTTTTAGCTTAGAATCTTTAATAAATTTTACGATATCTTTAGCCACTTCTTTTTCGATACCCTGCGTGATGGTGATCTTCTGCCGAAGCAATTTACCACCAGCGGGTTCTGGTTTCTCAAATTTAAACGATTTGATATCCACCCCCCGGCGATGCAGTTTTGATTGGAGGATCCCCCCCATGGCCTCGATCTTATAATCATCTTCCGCTAAGAAAATAATTTCTTTCTTATCCCATTGTATTTCCGCCTGACTGCCCTTGAAGTCATAACGGCCTTCCACCTCTTTACGAGTTTGGTTAACTGCATTGTCTACTTCTTGAATATTTATTTCTGATACAATATCGAACGAAGCCATGAGTTCTAAACTTTCTCTTAGTGATGATGACCGTGACCGGTGGCACCGTGGGCATGACCATGTTGAAGTTCTTCCGCGGTCGCTTCACGGGTGGTAACCATATCGATATCAAAAACTAAATCCACCCCCGCTAAAGGATGATTGCCATCCAGGGTAACTACTTTTTCACCGATATTGGCGAC
Source organism: Pseudobdellovibrionaceae bacterium (assembly GCA_036559425.1). Taxonomy (GTDB): domain Bacteria; phylum Bdellovibrionota; class Bdellovibrionia; order Bdellovibrionales; family Bdellovibrionaceae; genus JACMRP01. The sequence goes on from DATBTE010000435.1 coordinate 5,675, forward strand.
TCGAACCACTTTTGTTTGTTCACCTAAATTTAATTGCAAAAATGCACCCAATTCAATTTTCAAATGAGCCAATTCTTCTTTGGGAACTTCCATAGTCATTTTTGGATCTGGTTCTCCGTAAGAATCCTTGGCGGCAAGCTTTACGACTTTTTTATCTCCTGCTTTCATAGTGATAATTTCTTCTTCCAATTTAGGAATAATTTGGCCCGTGCCTTCCAGGAAAGCTAATGGCTCACCAGCATCCGAAGCATCGAGGGTCTGACCATCGACTCCTTTTAGGACATAGTTAAATGCAAAAACTCGACGTTTCATTTTAAGTCTCCTTTGAATTAATAGGGAGCTATCGCGAAACAACCCTAAATTCAAGGGATTATGGTCCAGGTACTTGAAAATCCCCCTATAAACCCGCATAATTTAAGAAGAGAAATCGATGGAGGTGTAATGCATCATTTATCCTCGCTCAAGTCTCTGCTTCTCAATTCGAGCTATGAACCGATGCGAATTGTGAGCTGGCAGAAAGCCTTGATTCTTTGGTTTCAGGATAAGGTCGAAATCCTGGAATACCATGCGATGTTTGCTCGTTCCATGAGGGCCAGTTATCAAATGCCCAGCGTGCTGAGGCTAAAAAGCTATGTCAAACCGCGAGCCGCTGGCGCCGTTCGATTTTGCCGCGAAAATGTCTATATCCGCGATAATTACACCTGCCAATACTGTGGTCACCATCTCACCCCTAAGAATCTCACCTTGGACCATGTCGTCCCCGCTTCAAAGAATGGAAAGAAAAGTTGGACCAATGTTGTGTCGGCCTGTCGTCAATGCAATCAACGCAAAGCCAACCGCACTCCTCACACTGCAAATATGCCTTTATTAAGTGAACCTAAAATGCCATCATGGCTGCCAAGTACTGAGCTAAAATTTAAAATAGAAATAGAAAAAGCCCCGGCCAGTTGGTTGGAGTATTTACGATTTAAGGCAGGATGAGGGTAAGATCGAATTGGACCTCATAAAGTCATGTACAAGTATTTGATTCCTCGCTAGATTCTATCTATCGAGGAATTATGA
>DATBTE010000436.1:0-1935 GCA_036559425.1 Pseudobdellovibrionaceae bacterium
TTTTACGAGAAATACGTGTTGGCGTATTGAGACAAAGCATTGCCCTGAGCAATCCTCCCGATGGTTGCCGCTGGAAACAACCCCTAGATCATCGTTTGACGCCTATGAAAATTTAATTTTTTACCGGACAGCAGTGAAGATTCGAGTAAAAGGGCGAAGGGTAAAAGTTCCCTTAAGAGTTCTTCCCTTTTGTTTTGAAAGAAAAGAAACAATGGCTGCGGTGACGGTTCTGATAAAAGCGCGATAGCTTTCTCGAGTGGTAAGTTTAATAACTAAATGAATATGGCTCCAGTTGAAGGAAAAAGCATAAACAGCAATGGAATACTTTTTAGCATGATCTTTGATTAATTTTTCCAGGTCTCGGTTGCCAGGATTAAATAAGGATGAACCCTGACTTTTAAGCACCAGATGCAGAGGTTTTTTCGTAGAAAGGGGCCGGGCTGTTTTTCTTTTTCCCAAGAGGGAACTCCCACCGAAGCTGAAGCTTTGTTTTTGCAAAAAACCAAAATCAATTTGTCTCAAAGGAAACCTCCGACAGAGGTTATAGCATGACTTTTCCGAAGCCCTTTTAGGGGAGAGCTGAGGTGTTATTTGGCTTCCTGTTTAGGTAACAGAAGGCCTTCGCCCTGGAGAGATCTTGGGCTGAGTTGAAGTTTTTGCCGTCAAGGAAAGAAAAACTGTTTATATTCAATTCTTGAGCGGAGAAGGAGCCGTCAACTTATTTTTTCTTGGATAAGAAATTTTTCAGACGCTATTCTTGATGGGGATTAAAGCTCAGGGATTGTTCCGAGGAAGAGGAAGGCCTGGTTGCATAAGTCGCGAAGACGCTTGTCGAATAAAAAGACTTGGGGCGCGACTTCACTTCCGATTGCGTACAATCAGAAGTGCGGTAAAAGTGGCGGTATAGAAAGTAGCAATTATGATTACGAATGTAATTTAAAGAGTTTTGAGGTTTGCCCTCAAATGGATGTCTGATGTCAAATCAAATTACCCCCCCCCCTATCCCCACTTTTTCTAGAAAGAGGCTTGAATCTGTATAGAGTTTAGACAATCGAAAATTCTTTATAGATTTCAAAAGAAAATTTCAATTAAATACGCATTCTAGTTATCTTCCGATTTCCTAAATATTTGAGCTAATAAATTTAAACAATTACATTTTAGGAGTTTGTGTGAAGTTACTTTTTATAGTACTCTCGATTTTTATAGGTTTAAGTTCTATGGCATCGCCAAGAGATAGATTTGGTGCCCGCCATGGATATGGACCAAGATATGAAAGATCGTTGGATTATGTCGGGGCACTTAACCTTTTAACTCAAGAGTGCGAAAGAATGTCCAGAGTGGACTACATAGCCGAATACTACCGTCGCGGTATAAGGGCTATCTTATCAACTAGCTCCACTTCACCTTACGAGAATTCTGGCCAATCACCATATTTATGGTCCGAGGTGAATATGTACGGTAAATATTCTGAGGGTGGTGGCTGCAACATGTACGGGTGTTATGACAACGGAGGTAATTGTAATATGTACGGTTGCTACCAAGCTGGCGGTCAATGCAATATGTATGGATGCACCAGAGAAGCTGATAAGTCCCAACGAACGTGTTTTGAACAGTAGATTGCTTCCAATTGAAAGAAAGCGAGATCGGATTTTTCCTCTCTCGCACTTTTATTTAGCGGGGGTTGGGGTGGTCGGCTGTTGCGCTTGGATTCCAGCGGCTTGCACGGCCTGGGCTTGTTGATGATAGTAATTCAATTTATTGACGTAATCTTTCAAAATTAAGTTTTCTTGGTTTAAAACATTGACCTGAGCGAGAGCCTTTTGCAAATGACTGTAATAATCAGCGGCTTCGCTTTGTTTTTTATCCAGGGCCAACTTCATCTCGATGATTTTTGTTTCAGCCACGGTCATGAGGTTTTTTAAGACATTGCTTTGC
>DATBTE010000437.1:0-1844 GCA_036559425.1 Pseudobdellovibrionaceae bacterium
GAAGTTGTTAGTTATGAGTTTGTGGTGAAGCCTACGGCTTATTGATTTGATAGCCTTTCTATTGGTCCCAATATATCTATAAATCTATCTTTTGTCATTAAAATGCCATTTTTATGATTGAAAATAGCATTTTTATGTTAAAAAATAGGCTTATAGACTCATGGAGTTTTTTAGATGTTTGCTAGAAAAAGCTTGGAAATCTTAAAAAAATGGTATGCCTCCAAAAAGCGGAAACCTCTTGTCTTAAGAGGAGCTAGACAGGTTGGTAAAACTTATTTGGTAAACCAACTCGCACAGGATTTGAAAATAAATCTCATAGAAATTAATTTCGAACTTCAGACTTTCACGAGTTTGAATGCTGAAACAATTAACATGAAGAGTCTGATCAACGAAATTGAATTAAATATCGGCCGTCGTCTGCAACCGAAAAATGATTTAATTTTTTTTGACGAAATTCAAAAAAGCCCTCGAGCTTTCGTTGCTCTGCGATATTTTTATGAAAAACATCCCGAACTAGCAGTGGTAGCGGCTGGTTCCCTTCTTGATTTTTTGTTTCAGGACCAAACAATATCTATACCTGTTGGACGAATTGAGTTTCACTTTCTAGGGCCTGTAACCTTTAGTGAATACCTGTTGGCAAAAAACAAAATGCTCCTCTATGAAGAGTATTTAAAAAAGCCAGAAAAAATTTCTCCTGGGGCCCATCAACTATTGAGGCAGGAATGGACGTCATTCTTAATAACAGGTGGTATGCCTGAGTGTGTTCAAGGCGATGCCGATAACGAAGATATTTTTCAGATTAGAAAAATTCAAAAAAATATATTCAATACCTACAAGGCTGATATTCTAAAATATTCTAAAGGAACTCAAATAACCAGGTGTGAATCAGTTTTTGATTATGTCCCTGGCCATATTGGGCAAAAGGTAAAGTATTCAGAAATTGATCCTGATGAAAGATCTAAAAACCTCAAGGCAGCGATCTTGTTACTGACCTACGCGCGAATTGTATTGCCTGTCTTTCATTCGAATGCGACCTCTATTCCTTTAAAATCAGTTGCCGATGAAAGAATATTTAAACTTTTTCATCTCGATGTAGGGCTAGTAAGTGCCGGACTTCAAATTAACTCTCCACTGGTGCCCTCATCACCTAGTTTTGGCGCCATGAGTGAGCAATTTGTAGCCCAGCATTTAGCTTACCTGGATTCTTCGGATGAACCTCAATTATTTTATTGGCTCAAAGATAAATCCTCTGTGAAGGCTGAGGTCGACTTTATTCACAGTCATAATGGTCAAGTTGTACCCATCGAGGTTAAAAGCACTCGCTCAGCCAAGAGTCGCTCTCTAAGTGTTATCACTGAAGTGCTTAAGGGCATTAAGACGACTATAAAATATTCTCCTGATGAGTATCGATTAAAGAATTCAGAAGGCATTCGGCAAATCGAATGCCCTATTTACCTCGTCGAACGGATTAATGAATTTATCTAGATTCTCCACTAGCTTTCTTTTTGCATGATCTTCCTAAGAACAATTGTCAATTGAAAGTTGTATTTAGGGTGCTTCCATCTTGGGGTGAGAGGGAAAAAAGTTATTTGTATTGAATTCTTGAGAGGAGAGGTAGCTCGTCAACTTATTTTTTCTTGGAGAAGAATTTTCTTGAGAGGGATTAAAGCTTCAGAGGATCTTTCGATGAAGAGAATCCAGGAATGAATTAAGGGAAAGAGGAAAAGAAATGTCTGGTTTGCATAAGTCGCGAAGGATTTTGGAATACGAAGAGAAAATGGGGGCGCGACTTTACTTCTGATTGCGTACAATCAGAAGTCCGGTAAAAGTATGGGAGAAAGTAT
>DATBTE010000438.1:0-2823 GCA_036559425.1 Pseudobdellovibrionaceae bacterium
GCCCTTCCAGGCTGAGGATTTTCTCCATCGTATTGGAAGAACTGCGCGGGCTGGTCGTTCTGGAAATGCGATTACCTTTGTAACCCCTTCCGATCATCGTATGTACAATAAGATTAAAACCTATTTGCAGGGTGCTGAAGAAGTGAAGGTTGATCCTCAATTCAAATTTATCGATCGCTCACTTAAGTTCGCTAAAGCTAAAAGTAAAAATAAGAAAAGGTGAAATTTGTTCGCTCTATTCATCGCAGTTTGCCTAAAATAATTTGGCTGGCCCGTCCGATTTTGTTTTTCTTTTTATAATAGAGCCGGGGATGCAGTTCTTGGAAACTGGATCCCTCCCACTGAATAGGTTTGATTATTTCGAGATCGAGTTCGTCCTGAATTAAATATTGGGGAAGCCAACCAAAACCTGCCCCTTGTAAGATAGCCACTTTTTTCAGAGAGAACTCACTCAGATGAAAGGTTGAGTTTTCTTCAAGTTCTTTGGTCCCTAAATTGAGGCTTTTATCAGCTCCGCGAACGGTAAAAAAATTAAAAGCTTTAAGCTCATGCAAAGACCAAGGCTGCTTTTGTTTGAAGAGTTCATGATCTCGGTGTGCCACTAAAATATTTGATATCGGGTTGAGTTCCAGGGATTGAAGTCCTGATTGCTTGGCGGGCAAGATGGAAATCATGAACTGCGCCTCCAGTTCTGTGAAACTCTTTTCAACTCCATAAAGATAATCTGAATATATATCAAGAAGTGTGGGGATCTGCTCATCTTTAAAATATTTAAAGATTTGGAGAAAGGGTTCAGGGGATAAGACCCCGTCATAAACTAGACGTACGGAGGGCTCCCATCCTTCAGAAAGATCGGAGCAGAGCTGTTCAAGTTGAGTGGCTTCGCTCAGCAAGGTTCGACACTGATGGTACACACGCTCTCCTGCGGCAGTGAGGGTGGTTCTATATTCCAGGCGATTTAACAGAGTCAGACCGGTTTGACGTTCAAAACATCCGATCGAATAGACGATCGCGGAATGGCTTTTGTTCATTTCCTTGGCGGCGGCTTGATAGCTGCCACAGTCCACAAGTGCGCAAAAACATCGGACCTGATCCAGGGTTATATTCATAAGCACTTGATATCATTAAATTATAGATTGTCAAATATCTTAACAAAGAGAGTGATAACTTTGTTCTATTTTTTATAATCAGAAGCTTGAATACTCTTTCCCATGATTCCATATATTAAAGGTCAAGTGACCACACAAGCTCATGTTGATGTTCCGGAGGGAACTTTTGAAGAAGAATACGCTCGCAACGGATTCAGTGGGCGCTATGCTCATCTTTATCGTTCAGAGCCTCCGGTTCAGTGGATCTCTATTGAGGGTCCTTTGCGGCCGCAAGCCTATGATCTGAACCAAGTGCCGAGGCTGGCTGAAGATGACTACTTGCTGAGCCGCACGCCTTATTTAGAAAACAAGGATTTACGCATTCTATTTTCAAAATTGACGCAGGCGATGAAATATTATTTTCGTAATGCCGATGGCGATGAAGTCCTCTTTATGCATAAAGGTCTGGGAACTCTCGAAACGGATTTTGGACCCCTTCAATATGAGCCCGGGGATTATATCATTATTCCCCGTGGAACCGTGTACAGACTTGTACCTGTTGAGCCGACAGAACTGCTCATTATTGAAAGCTTTAGTGAAGTGAGGATTCCTGATAAAGGAATGTTGGGACAGCATGCTCTTTTTGATCCTGCCGTCCTTAAGACTCCGGAGCCGGTCCGCAATCCCCCAAAAAATCCCGGCAAACGCTTTGAATTAAAGATTCAGCGCTGTGGCCAGTTGACCTCGGTGATCTATCCCTTTTGCCCCCTTAATACGGTAGGATGGAAAGGGACTTTGACGGTTTGGCAATTGAATGTGCGAGATATTCGACCCATTCTTTCGGATCGTTATCATTTACCGCCATCCGCGCATTCTACTTTTGTGGCCAATAATTTTGTGATTTGCACATTTTTGCCTCGGCCTCTTGAAAATGGCGATCCTAAAGCGATGAAAGTTCCTTTCTATCATTCAAATATCGATTTTGATGAGGTTCTCTTTTATCACCAGGGGCAATTTTTCAGCCGCGCCGGAATCCAAGCAGGGATGATGACTTTTCATCCTCAGGGGATCCATCATGGACCGCAGAGTCAAGCGGTTGCGCGCACGGTGGGAGTACGGGAAACCAATGAAATCGCCATAATGATTGATACAAAAAATCCATTGATCGCTACGTCCAAAGCTGAAAGTATTGAGCTCAAAGAATACTGGAAAAGTTGGATGGATCAAACAGGAGTGTCTAAAGATGGCAAATGATATTGGTTTAGATGGAATAGATTTTGTGGAATTTGTGTCTCCGCAACCAGAAAAGCTCGAAAGACTTTTTAAAGAATTCGGTTTTTCAAAATTGATGCGATTGCAAGATCGCCAAGTGGATTATTTCAATCAAAATGATATTCACTTTTTTCTCAATCGGGAAGCGGGTACTCATGCCGCTCAATTCGGTCAACTCCATGGACCAGCTATTTGTTCCATGGGCTGGCGAGTAAAAGATGCGAAACATGCTTATGAACTGGCAATGTCCCGAGGAGCGAAGCCTGCACTGAAAAGCGATTTTCCGCAATGGCCGGCGATCTATGGTATCGGTGACAGCTTAATTTATTTTATTGAAAAACAATCTGATTTACAGCGCTATGAAAAAGTCGGTTTTAAGAAGTTAGCTCATCCGGAAATGGTTCCTCCTAAGGGATTCTCAGCTATAGATCACCTGACTAATAATGTGGAAAAAGGCACCATG
>DATBTE010000439.1:0-3659 GCA_036559425.1 Pseudobdellovibrionaceae bacterium
CTGGGTAAGCCCTTAAAAATAAATTGGCTTGAAATGCCTGAAAATGTCCGTGGCCAATATCAATACTACACTGAAGCAAAAACTGAAAAATGGTTAAAGGCAGGTATGAGCCCGGCCAAATGGCCTTTAGAAAAAGCCGTGGATGATTATGTGAAAAACTATCTCACCAAGTCTGATCCTTGGTTATAAAGGATGAGAAATGGAAGCACTTCCCAAGCACCTCCGCAAATACGTCGTTGAACAAAATTACGCTAAGTACACCCCTGTAGAGCAGGCCTCTTGGCGCTATATTTTGCGTCAACTGAAAGCCTTTTTATCTGGGCATGCCCATGAAACTTATCTTGAGGGCCTGGAAAAAACCGGAATTGAAATTGAGAGTATTCCTCATATTGAAAACATCAGTGCGAAACTGCAAAAATTTGGCTGGCGGGCCATTCCTGTCAGTGGTTTTATTCCACCTGCGGCTTTTATGGAGCTTCAGTCGTTGGGAGTGCTCCCCGTCGCCTCTGACATGCGCACGTTGGACCATTTACTGTACACTCCGGCTCCAGACATCGTCCACGAAGCTGCAGGTCATGCTCCGATCTTAGCAAACCGGGAGTTTGCGGATTACCTACGCCAATACGCTCAGATTTCCCGTAAGGCCCTTATCAGCAAAGAAGATCTTAATTTATATGAAGCCATTCGCGAGCTTTCAGACATCAAAGAAAATCCGGTTTCACTTCCTGAGCAAATAAAAGCCTCTGAAGACAAACTTGAACGCGTTTCTAAAAGTATAAAATACATCTCTGAAGCGGCTGAACTTGGACGCATGAATTGGTGGACGGCTGAATATGGCCTCATTGGTGACTTAAAAAATCCCAAGATTTATGGGGCCGGCCTGCTTTCCAGCGTCGGCGAAGCCAAATGGTGTCTTAGTGAGCAGGTGAAAAAAATACCTCTCACTGTGGATTGCATCAAGCAAGGTTATGATATCACCGAACCTCAACCACAATTATTTGTAACTCCTGATTTTAAAGCTCTCGTAAAAGTCCTCAATGAAATGGCTGATCAAATGGCCTTCCGCAAAGGGGGAATGACCAGTGTGCAAAAGGCCCTTCGCGCGGAGTCTGTGAATACCATTCAATTCAATTCTGGAATTCAGATTTCCGGGGTAGTGACCGAAGCGCTGACTCCGCCACACCCTTCGCAAGAAGTCGCTTATCTCTGTTTCCAAGGTCCTTGTCAGCTGTCTTATAACGACCAAGAGCTTGGTGGCCATGGAACCACCTACCATGCCCAGGGTTTTGGAACTCCCGTGGGAAAGCTCAAAAAATTTCCTAGCCTTTGCCCTTCGGAATTGTCTGATAGCCAATGGGATTCACTCAATGCAGCCCCCGGTAAAAAGCTAGAACTTGAATTCACAAGTGGAGTCCGCGTTACTGGAACCTTCAATGGCCGTGTGGAACAAGAAGGTAAAACCATCCTTTTGTCATTGACTGGAGCAAAGGCCATTTACCAGGACCGTGTTCTCTTCGATCCTTCGTGGGGAACTTTTGACATGGCCATTGGCTCTTCGATACCTTCAGTCTTTGGCGGCGCCGCAGATCGCGAAGCCTTTGGTGAAACTGATGACTTCGTCGCGGCCCGGGTTCCACAGAGGACTTATTCAGATGAAGAAAAATTCTTCCAATCCCAATACGCCCGGGTTCGCGAAATCCGCGAAAAAAAGATCCAGGATACAGAACTCGAAAAAGAACTTTGTAAAATTTTAGAAAACCATGATCAGAGATTTAAAACAGATTGGCTGCTAAGACTTGAAGCCTATGAGCTGGTTAGCCAACGGGCCAGGAATTCAAATCTGAAACGGAAATTGCAGGCAGACCTGGAAAGGATCGCCAGCCTGGATTCCAAAGTCTCCTCAATGATTCAAGATGGTTTGGCTCATGCGCAACTTTGAAGTGCGTATTGTCCTCGTTCGCACGATTTATGAGCGCAATATTGGCGCCACTTCACGGGCCATGAGTAATATGGGATTTGAGAACTTAATCCTCGTCGATCCCCAGTGCGAAATCACTTATGAGGCCCAGCAAACTGCGGCCACAGGCCAAACTGGCTTGCAAAACCGCACGACCTATAAGTCATGGGCCGAGTTTTTAGAAAAAGAACCTGAAAGTATCAAAATTTGTTTTACCGCTCGAGATGGCAAAGGTCGCCAAGTCCGTGACATCGATGAGGTTCTTTCTGATGTCAAAGAAAAGTCTCCCCAATTCCAACAACAAGAGGAAAATCCCCATCCGATTCCCTATCTTGTCCATTTGATTTTTGGCCCTGAAGATTGGGGTTTAAGCGGTGAAGACCTGGAAATCGCAAACTTTTGCGCGTGTATTCCCACCTTTGGTGATAATTGGAGTTTAAACCTAGCGCAGGCCACACTGCTGGCAATGTTCTCGCTGCGTAAAGCTTGGGGCGGACAACGCACTCCCCTGGATGGCGGAGATCTCAGGCGTGCGCCTCAAGGTATTGAGGGCATCAATCCCGATCTGACTCTTAAAAAATGGCTTTTAGAAATGGGCTTTGATCTGTCCAAAAAGAAAATGAATGTTTATACGGTTTTACGCAGAATGCTATTGCAGAATACCCCCACAAAAAAAGAATGGGTGATTCTTGAAACTGTTCTGCAGCAAAGTATCCGCAAACTGCAAGAGTACAATGAACTCCGTAAAAATCTTAAGTAGGGAATGGCCAGTTCATTGGCAACCAAAACGTGATCTTGTCACTCCTAACTACTGGTAATATTCTGTGACTTCGATGTAGCCTGCCGCATCTGTAGATCCAGCAAAGCCAGAAGTACCTGCGGTTATTCAGCAGTTGAAGATTTGAGAAATTCATTCAAACTAAGTAATATGAAGTCAAAATTTAGTTCTTTGAAAAAGAACCTCAATTCTATTCTAGCAATGGTTTCAATTTTAACTTTCGGTTTGGTACTTTTTGGCCCGAGCTGGTCGAATCCTTTTGTATTTGATGACATTATTAAGATTCAAGAGAATTCAGACCTCAAGACTGAAGTAAGCATATTAAAAACACTTATTTATCCCTATCAGAAAAATACGACTCATCTTCGGAACGATCCATCCCGTCCCCTCGTTTATATAATTTATCGTCTTTGCTTCCAGGCAGCCAATGGCCAGCCTTGGCCTTTCCATCTGGTAAATACAATAATTCATTGTCTTAACGCTGTCTTGGTTTTTCTTTTTGCTGGGCTTTTAACAGGCCGACTATTTTTAAATTCTTCATTGAAGCCCGGCACAGTATCGGCCTTTCTTTTCTTGGTACTTCCTATCAATGCCAATTCGGTTCTTTATGCATATGCCTTGTCGGAGCTTCTAGTAACATTTTTTCTACTTGCCGCTCTTTATGCTTATTTTAAGAGTGAAAAATTTGTAAGCTAAATTTCATTTTTTCAATTTTTTTCTTTTTATGTGCTCTTTTTTCAAAACAAAGTGCTGTCATATTTCCGGGTCTTTTGATTGCTACCGATTTGCTCTTTGGAAATGAGGTCGCAAAACGTCGCTTTCATTATTTAACCTTTATCGGTATCACAATCATATATATACTCATTCGCTACACTATTCTTGGAGGCATCGGCGATTTAGAGGCTGAGGGACAGACCTTTTTAG
>DATBTE010000440.1:0-1942 GCA_036559425.1 Pseudobdellovibrionaceae bacterium
ATTAAAGGTTGAGCTGTTTTCAGGAGAACAGATTGTCCGGAACGCAGGGTGATTCTCGTATACCCAAATTCGTTATAGTGTTTGGCCTCTGTTTTAATAACAAAGAATTTTGAATTTTCCCCGGCATCAAACATTCCAGGGCCTCGATGAGAAAATCGGAACATCACTTGAGCTCCATTATAAGAGCGAGAGGCTGTTTGAGGAGCTACCATACCGAACCCATCAACTCTATAGTTCGTGGAAATCACCGGGGTCGTCCGGAAACTTTCTGTGGTGAGTGCTAAAATTTTTCCAGGCAAACCGGCCTCAGTGTCGCGAATGGCATAATAGAAATGTAGATTGCCATCACTCGCAGAGCGCACAATCCGATTCTGTAAGTTTCCTCGAAAAAGAAGCTTCCCTGAGCTTGTTACAATTTTGAAGGGAACAAGCTTATTAATCACAACTCCACCGGCAAGATCCACCTCCGTTCCTAATGTAGTCCCAGGGACTATAACCGTTGTGCCCGGAAGAAGGCTCGTAGAGGCTTGCACGACTACACTGCAAACTGACGTTATGACGCACATAAGAGTCATGACTTGTTTTTTCATTTTCAATACCTCATCCTTGGTTGGTTTGGTTTTGTTTGGCATCTGTAAACCCAAAAAAATCCTAAAGCAATAAGATGGTTTCTTTAAATAATTTGAACAAAGCTATGTCAAAGATCTCAACTTTTTATCTTTATCGTTTTGGTTATGACCAAAAGAGGGGGAAAAATGAATAGGAACTTCAACTCATCAGGGAACCATCAACCAAATTAATTTGGTGCGAAGACATACGGGCAAATTCTTGGTCATGGGTCACGTAAATAATTGTCGTTCCCTGCTCTTTATTAATGCGTTTAAATAAACCCATGACCAGGAGGCCATTTACTGAATCAAGATTTCCAGTGGGTTCATCGGCAAAAAGATAAGTGGGCTGCATCACCAATGCCCGAGCCACCGCCACCCTTTGCTGTTCACCTCCAGAGAGCTGACTTGGCAAATGATTCATTCTATCCTTCAGCCCAAACTCTTCGAGAAGTTCCATCGCGAATTGTCGATGCTGTTCAGCCGATTTCGTTTTCAAAGCAGGCATTAAAACATTTTCTACGGCTGTTAACTCCGGAAGAAGATGGTGAAATTGAAAAACAAATCCCATTTTTTGATTACGAAATTGATGGAGGTCTTTACTGTTCATTAGCAATAAAGATTTATCATCAATAAGAACATCACCTGAAGTGGGGCGATCTAAACTGCTGATAATATACAAAAGTGTGCTTTTCCCGGAACCAGAACGCCCAGTAATGGAAACCATTTCCCCCGTTTCGATCTCCGCAGAGATTCCTTTTAAAATGGGTGTGGCATTGAAGCCGAAACTTTTTTTAATCTCTCGTATAGAAATAGACATCACGAGTTCTCGCTTCGAATAATGTCAATGGGCTCTAAAAGTCCCGCTGACCTTGCCGGAAAATAGCTGGCAAAGCTCGAGGAGGCCAAAGCCAGAATAAAGGCTTTAACGTAAATCATATAATTAAATGAGATCATCAGTTGTCCTGTTCCTAATCCTCGAGCTTCTGACACTCGGATCAGCGACATTCCATAGGAGGCCGTCAGTCCTAAAAAACATCCTACCACCCCGCCTATTAAACCTAGAATTAATCCTTGAGTCAGGAACAAGGCGCTGATGTCGTAAGGCTCGAAACCCATGGAACGCAGAATGGCAATTTCCCGCCGCTTATGAGTCACTGCTAAGCTCAAGATATTATAAATACCAAATCCCGCCACCACTAATATCGAAAGCGTCATCGAATTTCTAACTATGTCCTGGGTGGTGAATATAGACATGATACCTTCATTGGATTGATCCCAACTTTGAACTTTTTCTTGGCCCATCAGATTCAGGGTAGATGCGAGATCTCGGG
>DATBTE010000441.1:0-1640 GCA_036559425.1 Pseudobdellovibrionaceae bacterium
AGTAAAGTTTTGCCAGCTCGTCCTGGTCGATGCTTGGTTTTTTCCACTGAACCCGATACACTCTCTTTACAGAGAACTGGGTTGGTTCGAGAATGTTTGCATGGCCCCTACCAAATTTTTGAAAAAGCCAAGTAATTTTAAATACTTGGCTTTTTTTATTGTCGGCGGTTTGTGTAGGCTGTGTAACCATTTCTATTCGCAATTTTCACACTTAAATTAGAGATACGATATACACCCTTTATGAACAGAGATTCAGTTAAGGGTTCTTACTACATTCGAGTTTCAAAAAGCGGCTGGTACGTGTGCTACCAGTTCTATAAAGACGGCGTGCGTTCGCAGGCGTCCGTTGCAAAACTAGCATACCGCGAGCTTGGCTTTAAGACAGAGATGTCTGTCGACGAGGCCAAGGAACGCTGTAAGTTGCTAAACGCCGAGCGCGGCCTAATCAAAGATAAGATCAGGGTCGCCGCCAAGCGGGTCACTGAAATAAAAAACATTAACGAGACGCTATTCCCTACTCATTCCGTTGAAGCCTTCCAGGAACTTTTAAAAGAAGAAAACTTTGGTTCCGAAGCTCATCTTGAAAAGCTCTATTCTCATTTCAACTTTATTCAAACAATGGTCAATTACCTTCGATTGCAGCCTTTCGAGTACAAAGACAATTCAAAGAAAATCTACAAGTACTTCATATCAAAACAAATCAGTCTGAATTATTCTTACCGCCTACTCACCGTTTTAAACCGTTGGGGTAAGTTTCATAGTAAGACTACTGGCCAATTCTATGACGACGTTAAAGCACCAAGAGGCCGCGAGCAGTCTGCCATCGCCGACGCCCAAAAGACTAAGTCCGGCAAAGAAACCGAACTCGGGGTTCGCACCGAGTCTCTTCCTTTGGTTCCAGAAAAATTGCAAGCCGCGAAAGATAAGTTAATACCTGACCAATTTAATTGGTTAAAGATTTCCGTATGGTTTGGTCTAAGACCCGAAGAAGTAGACCTTCTAGACGATGACACTCAGTTCAGAGTCGAATTCAATCTCAAATCAAAAACCAAAGTTCTGCACGTCTATCAACCAAAGCTTCAAAGCATCCCGGAAAACAAACGTTGGAAGCGAATTCCAGTCGTCTTCAAAGAACAAGAGGAATGCCTTGAGCTAATAGCTGAAGGCAACTTTGAACGGCCTTTGAATAAAACGATTCGCAAGCACTGCGGCCAAGGTATAACCTGCTATGGCGGTCGTAAAAACTTTGTAGACATGATGCTGGATAAAGGCCAACGCATTGAGGACATCTCTCTATGGCTTGGACATACCTCTATCGAGACAACCTGGAAACACTATAAAAATCGTCAGACAATCAATTTTATCGAAACAGCTGAAACAAGTGTCTCAAAATAAATCCAAGAATTTACAGCATGGAAAAAGCTGTTTTTTAGTCTATCAAAGACTATTTTTTTGAGAAAAAAAGAATCTAAACCTAGAAAAAAATCAATGTTGCCTTGATTATGAGCACTCGCCTTCATCCAAGCCTCGCAAATACGCGTGCAGTGCGGCTTTTATTAAAAAAATTTGTAATAACTACCTTAGTTGCTCTTGTTTTATTCATGTGGATAGGTATCCTTTAATCGGCTGGAGAGGATAGC
>DATBTE010000442.1:0-24540 GCA_036559425.1 Pseudobdellovibrionaceae bacterium
AAGAGAGTGTATTTTTTTTGCTGCAAAAACTTGAGGACATGAAAAAAATAAATCGCAGCGGGAACCAAAACAAAACTAGGTCGAAGCATGAAAAGCACAATCGGGAAAAATAAAAAAGACAAAACGAAGTAGAGCTTCACAAGAAAGCTTGCAGCGCCGCCTGCGTTCTCCCGAAGACTTGACCAGCGCAAAACCGAGAAGAAATAAAAAGTGAAAAAGCTAATCCCTAGGCTTTCGGTCAAGATCGTGGGAGCGAATTGCAGCAGTTCAAAGTTGGTTGCAAAATACAGGCTGCCGGTCCAAATAAATATTTCTTTAGCCTTTGCTGACGGAAATTTCTTCTGAAGCGTCTCCTGAAGTGTCTCTATGACCATCCTGCAAATCAGGTGAAAAGCTCCCGCAGAAAGGGCGAAGATCAGCATTTGAAAGATCGCGGTGTTTTCCGTGGTCTGAAAGACGGAAAGTAAAAAAGGATAAAGCGGCGTGCGATGGGGGTACCAGCTTAAATAAGATCCGCTGTCAGGAAAGAGCTTCGGAAACTCCCCCGGCAAGATGACAAGACATTGATGAACGAAGCTCAAAGCACAGTAGAACCAAGGAGTGTTCAAGAGTTTTTTCGTCATTAGTGTTTAACTCCTTCCCCATTAAACACTTTGTAAGCCGTGCGAAAAATAATTTTTAAATCCAGCAAGAGAGAGGCGTTTTTAAAGTAGTAATGATCGAATTCCACTTTGATCGGGATCGGCAATTCATCGCGGCCATTGATCTGGGCCCAACCGGTGATTCCCGGCCGCAGACCGCTGACTCCCCGTTCTGTTCTTAATTTGATGAGGTCGTCTTGATTAAATAAAGCCGGACGAGGGCCGACGAAGCTCATGTCGCCGACCAGAACCGACCACAACTGCGGCAGTTCATCCAAACTGGTCTTGCGGATGAAGGACCCCACCGGAGTCAGGTGATCCTGCGCATTGGTCAGCAGATGGGTCGCGACCTGGGGAGTGTTGATTTTCATGGATCGGAACTTGGGCATTAGGAAAAGTTTATTGTCTTTGCCCACCCTTTTGGACCAATGAAGAACCGGTCCCGGGGAAGTCCACTTGACCACTAAAGAAATAATCAATAGAGGCGCTAAAAAGATCCCCAGGAGTGACAGGGCCAGAATCGTATCAAAGAATCGCTTCGTCATGGGGCGAGTATAAAGGCATCGATTTCAGATGAGAACCCCAATTAGCCTTAATGCAATGCTTAACTCAGGGAATAGTTTCAGCTTTACTTCCTCAAGCTTGCCATTTGGTTGAAGCAAAGGCCCGCGTATGTCATGATGGACTGATGTTTTTACGAATCGCCGAATTGCCCCGAAAATTTAAAATTCTGATAATGCTTGGATGTGATGTGGTGCTTTTGCCTTTGGCGCTGTGGTCCGCTGTGGCCCTACGCTTGGGGACTTTTACGCCTGATGTTTCTCAGTTTTGGTGGGTTTTCTTCGTCATTCCCTTTACGGCGGTGCCCATTTTTATTCGCTTCGGTTTTTATCGAGCGGTCATTCGTTATATGGATGATAAAATCATCTACACCGTCATCTATGGTGTTTCGCTTTCCGTCTTGATGCTGATGGCAGTGGTGGTGATGGCAAAACTTGTGGCTCTGCCGAGAAGTTCCATTGTCATTTATTGGGTGATTGCCATCGCCTATATAGGCGCCAGTCGGTTTGTGGCCCGAGGTCTGATTCGAACCATTGAAACCCGCAGAGATCGCAAACAAAACGTCGCTATTTATGGCGCCGGCCAGGCGGGCTTACAGACGGCTTTGGCCCTGGTTTCGGGACGGGAATACCGACCTGTTGCTTTTTTTGATGACAATCCAGAGCTGCAAGGAACTTCCGTCGCTGGCCTGCGCGTTTATCCTCCGAAAGAGGCCCTTAAAATCATGCAGCAAAAAGGCTGTGAGCAGCTTCTGATTGCGATGCCGTCTTCTTCACGCACAGTGCGTAAAGAAATTATCAGCCGCTTTGAAGGCAAAGATATTGTGCTCAAGATTTTGCCCGGTCTGGGGGATTTGGTGCAGGGAAAAGTGCGGGTGGAAGATATTCGTGAAGTGGGAGTGGAGGATCTTCTCGGACGCGATCCCGTGCCTCCCTTTGAACAACTTATTTCTTCTTGCATTAAGGGACGGGTGGTTTTAGTGACGGGGGCGGGGGGCTCCATTGGCTCTGAACTTTGCCGACAGATTCTTTTAAACTCGCCCCTCAAATTGATTCTGTTTGAACGGAGTGAATTTG
The DNA here is from genome assembly GCA_036559425.1 of Pseudobdellovibrionaceae bacterium. Classification (GTDB taxonomy): domain Bacteria; phylum Bdellovibrionota; class Bdellovibrionia; order Bdellovibrionales; family Bdellovibrionaceae; genus JACMRP01. The sequence goes on from DATBTE010000442.1 coordinate 2,279, forward strand.
CTCTTTATAAAATCGAGCAAGAACTGACCCGCTTGCATCCGGAAGCTCAAGTCATCAGTGTTTTAGGAGATGTGTTGGATCAAGAACATCTCGAGAATTTAATGACGGCGCATGCGGTGCAAACCGTTTATCATGCGGCTGCGTACAAGCATGTACCCTTGGTTGAAGCCAATGCGGATTCCGGAATTTTGAATAATGTGTTCGGCACCAGAGCGGCGGCCAAAGCCGCTATCAATACCAAAGTTTCAACTTTTGTTTTGATCTCCACTGATAAGGCCGTTCGTCCCACCAATGTGATGGGCGCCAGCAAACGTCTTGCGGAGCTGGTTTTACAAGGACTGGCCCATGAGCCGCAGCAACACACCCGCATCTGCATGGTTCGCTTCGGCAATGTGCTGGGTTCCTCGGGGTCCGTGGTTCCTTTATTTAAAGAACAAATTAAAAACGGAGGCCCCGTCACCGTCACTCATCCCGAAGTGACTCGATATTTTATGACCATTCCGGAAGCGGCGCAGTTGGTATTGCAAGCGGGCTCCATGGGAAAAGGCGGCGACGTTTTTGTCCTGGATATGGGAGAGCCCGTAAAAATCGTCGATTTGGCTCGCAAAATGGTGGAGTTGAGTGGGCTGGAAGTGCGTGAGCCCCATTCTGAGAACGGCGATATCGCCATCGAATTCGTCGGCCTTCGCCCTGGTGAAAAACTCTACGAAGAACTGTTGATAGGCGACAATGTCACCTGGACTGAGCATCCGCGCATTATGCGTGCTGAAGAACATTTCTTGGAGGAGAATTTCTTAAAAGAAAAACTCACCGAAATACAGGCGGCTTGTAAACAGGGGGACTCGATAAAGATCCGGGGAATTTTAAAGAGCCTTGTGAAAGAGTACACTTTAGAAACTTTTAACCGATAGGTTGTTTATGATAGTTCTTATAGTGCCCTGTTATAATGAAGAAAAGCGTCTGGATCTGGAGGCCTTTGAAGAAGGGGCTCAAGGTGAAATTGAGATCTTATTTGTGGATGATGGTTCGAAAGACAATACGGTTTCGCGTATAGAAAAGTTTATTGCCGGAAAACCGAATTTACATCTCTACTCTTGTGCAAAAAATGGAGGCAAAGCGGCGGCGGTCCGTGAGGGCATGCTGTATGCGATTCAACATCCCGCTCTCTCTCAAGCAAATTGGATGGGTTATTGGGATGCGGATCTGGCGACGCCTCTTTGGGAAGTCCCCAATATGATCAAATACGCGGAGCTTTACGATACAAAGGTGGATTCTATTTGGGGAAGCCGGGTGTATCGTCTTGGCAGTAAGATCGTGCGCTCTCCGCATCGCCATTACCTGGGGCGGGGATTTGCCACAGTGATTTCGCTTATGCTAAAGGTGGAATCTTATGATTCGCAATGCGGAGCTAAACTGATTCGCCGCGAACATATCCAAACCGCTTTTGGCGAAAGCTTCTTAAGCAATTGGATTTTTGATGTGGAGATCATGTTGCGTTTAAAAGGGAAGCTGTTGGTGGAATATCCGCTTCGGCAATGGGAAGATATTCCGGGATCAAAAGTAAAAATATTCCGTGAAATACTTCGCGTTTTCCAAGACATCTTGAAAATTCGTAAAAAATATCTTGGTTAGTCATTCTAGTTAATCAAACAGAGACATCTGCGAAGAGCTTTTCTTCTTCGGTTTTCTGAAAGGTCTTTTTTGTGACTTTCTTTTTTTAGCGGAAGCCCGGAGATTCGGATTCGAAGCTTTCTCATAGAAATTATGAATATCCTTGATCTGCTCGATATCTTTGAGAATTGGCATCAGATTCATTTGAAATTCTTTTTGAATTCTTTTTATCAAAGCATCATAAGTGCGTTTAGTGGAAAATTTCCAGGCTGGATGCTTTTCATAAGATTTCAGGCTGGCGCGAAGCTCCGCTAATTCTTCCTCAAGCCATTTTGTGCTGGCTTTAATTTCGCCGAAAGTAAGATTGTTCAATTCTTTCAGGCGAATTGTTGCCATGATTTCAAGTCTTCTCAATTGATGAAGATCTTTGTTTTTATAGGCTTCTTGAACTCTATGCCAGACTTTATTGTACCAAGCTTTTAAATTCTCATTGAGCTTAGGGTCCTGAGAATCTGGATGAATAAGACGAACCAATTTGCGGAAAACAAATTTTAGATCTCGTTCCTCATTGTCAGAAAGAGAGAAGGAACGACCTGGGGAGGTGCGGATAAAATCATTATCATCAGAATCTTCATTTGTTGAAGACTCTTCGAAAGGCTGTCCATTGAAAAGTTCTCGGAGCTCTTCAATAAACTTCTCCATAGGTGTCCCAGTGTTCTTTTTAAAGTCTTTGGATAGATGTCGCTGAGTTTTTAATGATAAAATATCCCAAATTTTAATTAAAAGAGAGGGGTCTTCAGAAAGGGAAGCGATCCGCATGGCGTTCATGGCCAAGAAATGAGCTTCTGGTCCAGAAAATTCTGTTCGTAAGTGATCCGGATCCGTTGATTTCAGGTGATGGTACAGCTTGGTATCTATTTTATTTAAAGCGTCTTTATTTAAAGCCTCAAAATCATCCTGGCTCTCCCCCTCATCATCGTCTTCAAAATCAAAGGGTGAGCCGAATTCTTCGTCCATAGCTTTTTGCGCAAACTCTGATCTTTCCTGGCGGAGACTGTCTATTTTCGCTCGCTGAGTTTCTGTGCCCGCTTGATAACGCTGCTCTTCTTCTTTTAAAAAGTGGTAAGCCCGGTGAGGAGGGATATTCTGCATTTCCGCGACGGCAATGATATCATTGTGGAATTTCGCTAATGAAATGTATTCTTGGCGTCGGTCTTCCATTTCTTTTTTTTCCTGGCGAAAGGTCAAATCATGCCAGTCGTTGAATAAACGTTGATCTATATTAGAAAAATTGTCGCGATCACGTTCAACCTTGTCGATTTTTTTGATGATGGATTCCGCTTCTGAGAAAAGCTTCAGGCGCAGTCCCCAATCATCGATAACCAGTAAGCTTCTAGTCGGATTGGTCCTTAATGCTTCTTTGAGTTCGCGGTATTTTCTTCCCATGCTTCCAACCTCTATCAGAGACTGATTGATCTAGCTACTGATTTTTGTAAATGACTTTTATTTTCGAAATGATGAAATCAGGATTAAATTTATAGTTTAAACTTTTGTGATAAAAGCCGTGTTAAACTCAATACTTTCGTGGTTCAGCCAATCTAAAATTTTTATCGGCCTATGGATCAATCCCATATTGTCGATGACGGGAGCGTCGAGTTTGCTGTAACCGAGAAGGCTGCGCAGGCTGCTGTATTCGTACTCTTCCACTGTGCGACAGAGGCCGGCTTCGAGGGGATTTCGGTAAACATATTTATAGGCATTCTTATAATATTCCGCACTCAAGATCGGATCGCAGAATAAAGGCTCTTCCAGGGCTTCCCAGGTTTTATTGCAGAGAGTGGTGAGGGTTTGATGAAATTCCTCGGCTAAAATGTGCTCTTTCTGGGAGCGGGTGGAAAATAAAACATGAAAGTGATTACCCATTAACACAAAAGCGTGCGCCGCGAAGTCTGTCTTAAGTTGAATCTCATTGAGCGCCAAGCAGAAGATTCTCCACCGTTCTGGCATTGTGGTTGTCCGCCAAGTCCGATCGGAGAGTCCGGAGTTCAGATGAAAAAATTTTAAATCCTTTTGAAAACGACGTGGAGTTATCATCTCTGGGTAAAGAGCAAATTCAACGCCAGGACGATGAGCTTAATCTGGGTCGAGGTGAAGTCGGGAAACAGTCGAATTAAGAACCTGTAATAAGTTAGGAAAGGGGTTAGGAAGAAGTGAACTCTCAAGCTAGCGAAAAAGGCGGTTATGAACGAGATGAATGCGATGCAAAAAAACCTGCTTATCTTGAACTCCCAGGCAAAAGCATTGGGGACAGTAGAGCTTTTTCTGAGAAATGCAAAGAGATGCGGCATTGGCGGTGGCAAAATATAAGGTTCAGAATTATCTAAGAATTATCTAAATGATAGGATCGATCATCACGAGAAAACTGAAGCGGACCTCAGCAAAATCAAAGCGGCCTCTTAGTTTAGATATTTAAAGCAGCATTTTGATAAATGACACATCACCATATCCTGGAAATAGCCCTGAATAAAAGATAAAATAGGATTTTAATTTTTCCCAAGAGATAGATATTTGGGCACTTATGAAAAGTTACTCAGACATAACGAAAACGATTGGTCAAACCTTCTGGATTGTTGTTATAGTTCCGAGCCATGCCGAAAGATATTTATCAACTTCGTTATCTGAGCAGGAGCTTGCAGAGGCTCAGCAGTTAACAGTTTCCACTGTATCGGATCAGTACCTTGCCAAATTCAGTTAAGAAAACAAAAAATAATTCGAATTTTTTTACCGCACCTTTCTATGTTCCTTCGGCCAGTGACAGTCTTATCAGCGTCGGAGCATTCAGTGAAAAGACTTTGCCAGAGAAGGATCTCAAGGTCTTGATTTGGAATGTTTATAAAGGCAAGGATCCCCGTTGGGAAAAAGAATTCCGCGATATAATCCGGGGTCATGATTTGGTCTTGTTGCAAGAGGCGGTCACAGATCATCGCATGCCTAAAATATGGCGCGACGATTTTGCTCAATACGCCTGGAATATGGCGGCGAGCTTTCATCTCAATCCTCAGGAGGCCACGGGAGTGGTGATTGGGGCGATGGCGGAGTCTTTCGACTTGAAATTTGTGCGCACCAAAAGTCGCGAACTTTTTATCCTGACTCCGAAGATTGCGTTGCTGTCAAAATTTAAAATTTCCGGACGAAATGAAAAGCTGATGGTGGTGAATACCCACTCTCTTAATTTCACCACGACGTCTTTGTTTATTAAATCCGTGGAAGAGAAGGTTCAGCAAATTGAATCGCACAAAGGACCTTTGATATTCGCCGGCGATTTCAATACCTGGAATACGCGGCGCTGGATTTTATTGGTGCAGATTTTGTCGGAGTTAAAGCTCTATCCCGTGGATTTTGCAAACGACACGCGTTTCTTTAAGCTCGATCATGTCTTTGTCCGAGGCATTGATATTCATCAGAATCAGGTTCTGCATGGATTCAAGGGTTCCGATCATACGCCTTTGGAAGTGGTCATGAGTTTTGAATGAGGAGTTCTCTGGGGAAGCGACCCTTTAAGGCTTCATATTATTATGGTTCAGTTCGGGCTTTAGGGCGAAATAAGTGGACGCTTTGCCTTGTTGAGCCAAATCCTCGTTGATTTGTTCAACAGCCTTTTCGAAGTTATTCATGATTAAGCGTTGTTCGCTGGGGGTGAGTTTAACTTCGCTCGAGTTCGCGGTGATCAGCTGGATAGAGCCTTTGTTAAGTTCCGTTGTTTTCATGTCAACGCCGAAAATAACTCCCTTGAGCTTCATGGGTTCCATTTTATCAGCAAGTTTTTTACGAAGAATTTTTTCGATGGATTCTCCGTGCACACTGAGTTGATTTCGTGCCGCTACCTCAGTGACATTGTCTGGAATAAAACTGAGACGAAACTGAGAGGAATAGCCCGCATCTGAAAGCCTCTGAAGAATCTTTTTCTTTTCGCCGTCTTTCAGGATCTGCTTGGGAATGGCAATGCAATCATCGCCGCTGCAGACAGTTTTGATTCGCTCAGGTCCCAGGACCTCTTTGACGACGTCTTGAAAAACCTGCTTTTGCTTGGCAAATTGTTCTGTGACTATTTTCTCGGCTTTGCGAGTTTGGACTAAAGCTTCATCCAAGTCTTTCGCATTGCTAAGGGCACTGGCGGTGCCGCTGAGATTCTTTGCTCCCATTCCTGCCATGTCCGCGGAAAAACCTCCGAAGACAGCCTCATCTAAATTCGCAACTTGGCGTTCGGCAATATGAATGCCAGGAGCGAATTCATCCACGGATTTTGCATAGGCGTGCATCTTTTGAACCGTGGAAGTGGAGAGTTTTTCGAGTCCAAAACGGTTTTTAAGATCGGCTTGTGATTTCTGAATATCATCGCCGTTTTTGCGGATTATATCGAGAGCATCGGAGGTGAGAACTTTTTTATCGCTGCCTTCGACCATGGAAGTTTTACCCAATTCATTTTGCAAGCTGGCTCGCTGTGACTCAACAGCTTTCAGCTTTGTCGTCATAGCGGACTTCATCTCCGCGGATGAATAGCTGTGCAGAGTGTTTTCAGCGCTTTGACGGGAAAAGCGTGAGGCTAAATTAGCTTGATCCGCGGTTCCACCGAATCCGCCACGGAACCAATTCTCAGGGTGAGTTGAGGGATCAATAAATTTATTTTTTGTAACATATTGAGTGAACTCATCATTGGTTTCATTAAGAATTTTATTCAAACGTTCGTTCAGATCGGGGGGGGCACCCCCTTTAAAAGCGAAACGACTGGCTTTGAAATCCGAGTAAGCGGAGATCTCCAGATCTGGATATTCCCACTTCAGTTCGTCTAACAATTTCTTGGTTTTTGTATGCAGGATTTCTTTGTGATAGTTGGTAAGACTGGTTACCCAATTTTTATCTTTGACCGTGTCATTGAGGGTCTTTAACTCAGAGTTCTCCACGTCAAAGAAATGGATATTTTTGCTAACGGTCGATTTCTCGGCCTGGCCCATCCATTCCAGATTTTGGTTTTTATCAGTTGGGGAGTAGTGGAGATACTTGGCGGTGAATTGCTCTTTACTAAGGGCTTTTGTGGCGGCAATACCGGCATTTCCGATATCTTGAGCCATGTCGGACTCTTGATCCAAGGCTTTAAGAAGACGGCGGGCCTTTAATAGAGCCACACTTTTTCCAGCAATCACGGTGGGGTCTACAAGCGTGGCAAAGAAATAACACTGAAGTTCTTCTTTCGCTTCAGGGGTATAGCAGTTGTAGTGATGGTACTTTTCCGCGCTCTTTGTTTCCGCCACATGCCAAAGATCCACTAATTTCCGCTTGGTTTTTTCAGGATCAAAATGAACATTTCTTAGATCGGGCAAGGAAGGTAAAGAAGGCAGATGGTAATCCTTCAGTGGTGTGGATTTCAGCTTTTGCCAGGCGGCTTCGATTGGAGCATTGAGGGCCTTTAGCGTGTCCATAACAGAATTTATATTGCCCTTCCAACAACTCAGAGCTTCGCCGACATCAGACATGATCTGCTGATGGCAGAAGTCCTGGGGCTTACAACTCATCAATAAATCCTTGATCTCCGGATGTTCGCCCGCAATCTTTTCGCAGTTATGAGCTTTGGCGTTGATTTCACAAGCCTCGAGAGACCTCTTTAGGCCTGGCGGAATTTTTTCGCACTTTGCATTGAAGTAATTTCTGCAATCAATCTCCAAGACCAAATTTGATAGCCGATCAACGGCTTGAACCTGCAATCCGATAGCTAAACAAAATATTATAGTAATATCGCGAACACACCGCATATTTATATAACGGTATTTTTCGCGCCTCTATGAAGAGTATTTACGAAAAGAAAGATCGTTGAGAGGTCTGCCTTAAAATGAGAAATCGAGGTTCTATAGAGGTGATAATAAGGATGAAAAAGCTTTGATTTTTGTTAAGGAAATTTTATCAGAGGTCTGTGATGAACACGCGTCAATAACGGAATAGCTCCGCTGAGGATGGCGCCGAGGAGCCAAACAAATCCTGCCTCAAAGTGGAGATCGTGGCTCATCATTGAAAAAATGCCGAGGGAGAGCAGAGACAGGGCGCCAAGGCTCAGAGTTGGATTTTTTCTTAGAACTTCCCACTCAAATTCACCGAGAAATATTTTGGCAATCCAAAAAGAAGCTCCTAAATAGAAGGCACCGCAAAAAGCAAAACAAACTACGCTGCCAGCCTTCATAAAGTAGTGCATAAGTCCATGCCCTTCAAAGAAGAGGCGTAAACCAAATTGAGGGCAGGCCATCAACGTCAACAGAGAGCTGGCAAGATGAATAAGCCCCATTTTCAATGCAACCCGGGAAGGGGCAGGGAAGATTTCCTTTTTGATATTTTCTAAAACAGAAGGATTCATCTGGCGTTGGCCAGATTCTAAAAAAGATTCAAAATCTTTCAAGGTTTCCTCCTGTTATTTTGTTGCGTGCTTCTTTCTCAAGAATTTCAAACTCCGGCTGACAATTTGCCGAATATTGCTTTCACTCTCATTGAGCTTCTGTGCGATTTCCTCATACTCCAGTTCATTTAAATAGCGATCCTGGAGGATCTGTTTCTCCTTTTCATCCAAGCCTGATATGTAATATTGCACTTCTTGATTATCTTCGAAGCCATTATATTCTCTATTAGGAATGTGGCCGAGGTTTTGTGACACCGATTCGTTGAATTCAGCGAAATTTTTAAGTTCGCGTAATTTATAGTCTTTTAACTCCGACTTGGTGATGACATAGATCCAGGCCAAGGCCGCATAGTGGGGATCGTATTGAATCCGTTTTCGATAAATTTGCATAAAGACAATTTGCACAAGGTCTTGGGCCTGCTCGGTGTTGAATTTGCGTTTGAGGGCATAGTTGTAAACTTTGTTGGAGTGGCGCTTAAAGAGATAATCCAGGGCTTTATTATTACCCTGAGCAAGACTGAGCAATAGTTCTTGATCACTTTTGTTTATCATTTGAGTTACTATAAAGGAAAATATGCCTAAAACACAACAAGAGCATGAAATTGCAAACAGTCGCCTGCTCAAAGCGATTGAGATGATTGAAAAAGAGACGGAGCATAAGGGTCTGACACTGGGAGAGCTTATTGAACTCCTCGGGGAAATGGGTCATGCGGTTTTAATTTTATTATTGTGTCTGTGCTTTCTTCAACCCATTCCTCTGCCGGGAATTTCTACTCCGATTGGCATCGTTATTATGATTTCGGCGACCTTGCAGTTTCTGAATTTACCGCCTTGGATTCCGCGGCAATTTCGTCAACATATGATTTCGCAAAAAGTACTTCATAAGACTGCAGTGGTGGCGCGAAAAATCTGGTCGAAAATAGAGAGGTTTCTCAATCCTAGGCTTTTATTTTTAACAAAGACTCCGACTTTTCGTTTTATAAATCTAGTGTTGATTATTATAAGTGCTTTTTTATTGGCCCTTCCTCTGCCTATTCCCTTCACCAACACGGTTCCTTCCATTGTGATCCTGTCTATTGTCTTTGCTCAACTGGAAGAGGATGGCTTTTCCATTTTGTTCGCTTATTTCATGACCTTTGTAATGTCGATTTTTTTCTACTCTTTAGGCGCTGGTATTTGGACATTCGCGCAAAGACCTTGGGCTAGTCTCCTGTAAAGCCCAAAGATGACGAGATGAATATTGTTGTTAATTGGGTGGCGAATTAGTTATCGTGCTAGTAATGGTACTAGTAATGGTACTAAGCCGCTCCAGGGCTTTGTCTGAACCAAGGATTTTCCTCCAATGAAATTTGTGATATTTGGAAAAAGTGTGAGCAGTGTTGAGCAAAGCTTAAAGCTGTCGAACCTCGATGCTTTCTTGTATAGCTTGATGGTGGGAGCAGGAGAATCTTATTTGCCGGCCTATGCCCTCTCTATTGGGATGGGTGAAGTCTTTGCGGGAATTTTAGCTTCTTTGCCCTTGGTCAGCGGCGCGGTCTTGCAACTCTTTACGCCGCGTTTATTGCATAAAGTTCATTCGCACAAATACTGGGTGGTGCTGTCGACGTTGTTGCAGGCCATGGCCTTCTTGCCGCTGATTTATTTTTCATTAACCCGGGCACCGAATTTTTGGGTTTTATTTTTTATTTTCACTCTTTATTGGGGGGCGGGATTTTCTGCGGGCTCCGCTTGGACTTTCTGGATGGGGCATCTTGTCCCAGAGAAAGAGAGCGCCAAGTATTTTTCTTTCCGTGCACGAATTCAGCAGATAGGGATTGTTCTGGGAATCGTAGGGGGTGGCGTGGCTCTTCATAACAAGGTGGAGATCGGTCCCTTTTCGTCGGTGTTCTCTTTATTGTTTATTTTTGCTTTTGTCTGTCGCCTGACTTCAACACTCGTTCTTTCTAAGAAAATGTATCGCTCTGAATGGGTGCTCAACGATCAGGTCCACCGCTTGCGAGACTCCTGGAGCTTGTTTTGGGCAGGCCAGCATAAGAAGAAGTTTTTTGCCTATTTGATTCCTTTTCAAGTGGCGATTTACATGTCTTCGCCCTTTGTAACTCCTTATATGTTGGCACAGTTGAAGATGAACTATGGTCAATATATGGGGGCCATAGCGGCGCTCATGATTGGAAAAATTATTTCACTCTCCTTCATGCAAAAAGCGAAATCGAATTTCGACGGGTTTAAAGTGATGATGTTGGGCTTGGTCTTGATCTCTCCATTGCCCGCGCTGTGGGCATTGAATGAAGCATTTTATTTTGTCGTGGGCTTACAGATCTTGAGCGGAATGGGATGGGCTTGCTTTGAAGTGGGACTCGCTCTGGTATTTTTTCAAGATCTTCGCCAAGAGGAAAAAGTTCCAGTGCTGACAATTTATAATTTATTGAACTCCGTCGCTATCATTGTTGGAACTTTTTTAGGAGCAAGGTTCCTACATATGATGGGTGAGGTAAAAAACAGCTATTGGATATTATTTGTTGTAGGCGCCTCTTTGCGAGCGGTTTTCTGCGTTCCAGTAGTTCTTCAATCTCGCCGCTGGAAAAAGATTTCCGACCAGCAAGAAGCTGCAGCAGCCCCAGAAGAACTCTTAATTTCCAAAGTGTACTAAAAACTCACGATGAATATTTTTATCAAGATAGGGATCAGCGGCAGCAGGGGCCAGATCTGCCTCGCTATATCCAGAAAATAATTTAACCACCGTGACCTCCAACTTTTCCTCATCCACTGTAAACTGCACTCGCCAAGTTTTATAAGCCAAGACGAAGTGATCTTGAACAGCCGAAACTCTTTTTTTATCTCTATTGATCGGATCATATTCAAGCTGATTCAAAATAAAGTCTTGCAACTGCGAAAGCCCCCTCTCCCGCAAAAACCCAACCTGCAAACGCGCTGCGATACTAGAAAGTACGGCGTACCTTCTAGGATTTTCGAGCCAGCCGGTTTTGGAGGAGGGGTGGGAGTCTGCGTAGGGGAGATAAGGTTTGATGTCGAGGATGGGGGTGCCGTCCAGAAGATCGGCGCCCTCGACGAGGAGGCGAAGGTCGGAGACTTTTAGAAGCTTGACGCAACTCAGGCCGATGGGATTGGGACGGTACGGAGCGCGGGTTGCAAAGAGGCCCACTTTGGTGGTGCTGCCTCGGGGAGGAAGAACTTTGGGTTTCCAATGGATATTGTGATGGAAAATGTAAAGGAGCCACACGCGTTCTATGCCCTCAAGATTTTCCAGGGCCTGTTCAAACTGCTGGCCCGAGCGCAGCGTGATTTCACCCTGAGTTGTTACGCGCTCAAGCGGTTGCCTCGCCGCCTCGTAGGGCTCCTTGGCGTCGGAATGGTAAATCCCAATGGGAGTAAAGCTTACTGAGGAATTCATAGAGAACTCCATCCATTGTACTGACTCGTATACTGACGCGAAAATTCGTAGGCGGCAATGGCCGCAGCCACTCCCACATTGAGGGAATTCTTCTGACCGCGCAAGGGGATTTTGCGAACCTCTGTACAAAGCTGAAGGATTTCTGGATCAATTCCAAAGCGCTCATTGCCAAGCACGAAGGCGGTTGGCATGTCGGGAAAAACATTTTCCAAGGGAAGCGCATGGGAGGCGGTTTCCAAAGCCACAATATTATAATTATTGTTCCGGCGAAGTCGTAACAAAAGATCCGCGATCTTGGGGATTTCCTGCCATTCCACCAAAGTATCTGTGCCCATGGCCGTTTTCGCCAACTGGTCTTGAGTGGGAAGTGGAGTATAGCCGCAAAGATAGATCTTGCTCGCGCCAAAACATTCGGCGGTTCTAAAAATAGAACCCACGTTAAAGGCGGAACGCAAGTTGTGCAGAATGAAAACCAAGGGAATTTTTTCTTGAGCTTTGTGGGCGCCATCCTGAGAGAAGACTAAAAACTCGTCATCTCGTAATTTTTTTTGAAGGAGTCTTTCCACTGGAACAATCCATGAAACATAATGTTTCATAGTCATCTCTAAATGAAGGTGAGGCGCAATTTCAGAAATCTTGCGAAATTCAAGATCAGGGTGAGTGATGAAGGCCTCAAGGTCTTTTTGCAGTTTGCTTAAAGTCTCAAGACTAAAAAAGCCCTGCGCGGCCGCCCGTTGTTCGAGCTCGCGCATTTGTCTGTGAATATTCTGCAGGGCTTTTAAATCTTTGGGATGCAAATCAAAATCCCATTCGCTTATTTAACACGCTGGCCAGTCTTGGCTCCGGAATCGGGAGAAAGCACGTAGAGATCGCTTCCTCCTTCACCTGCAGCTAAGACCATGCCTTCGGACATACCGAACTTCATCTTGCGTGGTTTTAAGTTCACACACACCAGAACCTGACGACCCAAGAGTTTATCTGGAGAGTAAGCGGCCTTGATGCCCGCAATGATCTGGCGGAGCTCGCCTCCACCAATATCCACCTTCAAGCGCAGCAGTTTGTCGGCCTCTTTGATTTCCTCAGCTTCGACCACGGTGCCAATGCGAAGGTCGATCTTCATAAAGTCATCAAATTCAATTTCCGCAGATTTGATTTCACTGCGATTTTTAATCTTGATGCCACTTGCAGAGGCTGTGGCAGACTGCTTCTCGCTGGCGATTTTTTCGTTCAGCGCTTTGGCTTCTTCGACCATCGCTTTGACCTTGTCCGCGTCAATACGGCTGGCTAGATGTTCGTACTCTTGAATTCCCGTGCCCAAAAGAATTTTCTGAGCATCGACCCAAGAATAGGGCTTCTCGCCAAAAAGTTTTTCAACCCTCGCTGTGTAATGCGGCAGAATTGGCTTGAGGTAAATACTCAATATGCGGAAGATGTTTAAAGTTGTCGTCAGAACTTCTTTAGTGCTCTGAGGGTTGCTCTCCAGAGTTTTCCATGGAGCTTTTTCATCAAAGTACTGGTTGGCTTTATCCGCCAGAGCGCGGATTTCATTGGTGGCCTTCACAAAATCACGGCCTTCATAGTGCTTTGCAATCTCTTCGTTTTTAGCTTGAGCATAGCGGATGAGTTCTTCACCTTGTTTGTCTGGAGCGGTCATGACTCCATCCATTTTCTTTTTTAACATCTGGGCCCCGCGAGAAGCCAGATTGGTGATTTTTCCCACCAAATCAGAATTGACGCGAGTGACGAAGTCTTCCAGATTTAAATCAATATCCTCGGCGGTGCCATTGAGTTTGGTTGCATAGTAGTACCGCAAAAATTCAGGGTTCAAGTGATTCAAATAAGTGCGAGCCGCAATAAAAGTTCCTTTGGATTTAGACATTTTATCGCCATTGACCATCAAGTGACCGTGAACAAAAACCTGATCTGGAGATTTAAACTCCGCCGCCTTCAAGAAAGCGGGCCAGAAGATAGTGTGGAAGCGAGCGATGTCTTTGCCGATAAAGTGATAGATCTCACGGGTGGGATCTTGCCAAATATCCGCAAGCGTTTGGCTTTGCTTTTTAGCCCATTGCTCGGTGGAGGACATATAGCCCATTGGAGCGTCCACCCACACATAGAAGAATTTTTTATTATTCGTCCCTGGAATCGCAAAGCCGAAGTAAGGCTCATCCCGGGAAATGTCGAGATCGTGCAGATCCTCGTTAAACCACTCCAACATTTTTTTGCCAATATCACTGGCGCAATGTTGGGGGATCCACTCTTCGAGATATTTTTTATAGTCATTCAACTTAAAGAAAATACTTTCGCTGTCTTTCAGCACCGGCGTATTTCCGCAAATAGAACAATGCACATCTTTTAGATCGGCGGGAGCATAGGTGGCGCCACAGACATCGCAAGAATCTCCGTACTGTTCTTTAGAGCCACAGCTTGGGCAAGTGCCTTTGACAAAGCGATCCGGCAAAAACATTTTGTCGTGTTCGCAATAGAGTTGCTTGATCGGACGAGAGACAATGTGATGGCCGTCCTGGAACTTCTTATAGAACTGTTCAATCAAGACGCGGTTTTCAACCGAGTTTGTGGAGCCATAGTGTGCGAACTCAATCTGAAAATCTTTAAAGTCGGTGGTATGCTCTTCGTAGCTTTTTGCGATCAATTGCTCGGGAGTGATGCCTTGCTCACGGGCCTTCACCATGATCGGAGTTCCATGGGTGTCATCCGCGCAGATAAAAATGCACTGATGTCCGCGCATATTTTGAAAACGATTCCAGTAATCGGCTTGAAGATACTCAACGAGGTGACCGATATGGATATAGCCATTGGCATAGGGGAGCGCACAGGTCATTAGAATCTTACGTGGCAAGGGTCGTGGGGATATGCTCAAAGTGTTCAAAAAACCTCCCAGATGAATTTCTATGTTCTACTTGAACTCAACGACTCCAGAGCCCAGATGGTACAAGGCCGTTTGGATTTTTACCTCACCAGTATTAAGGGCGTCACGCACGATTTGAGATCTTCCGATCAAATCTTTAGCCACTCCTTCGGCATTGGCCCAGCCTTCGATCAGGGTCCCTTCAGAGAGGGGTTTTCCTTCAAAACTTTTGAGATGTGGACGAAGATTCGCCATCAATCTGTTCATTGAGGGGCTGCCCGCATCCTCGCCGCCGAGCGTTGCCAACGCGGTTTTGACGGCTTCACAGGATTCGTGTCCTAAAACCACGATGAGATTGCTGCCGAAGTGTTCTAAACCATATTCAATGCTAGCCACCGCCGCCGTATCCAAGGATTCGCCTGCAGTGCGGATCACAAAAATTTCTCCCAGCTTTTGATCAAAAACAATTTCTGGTGGAACCTGAGAATCACTGCAAGAAATAATGATTGCATGAGGATTTGGGCTCGACGCCACCCGGGCGCGATCTTTTGCGGTGTCTCCATCATTGCGGAGAGAGTGTTTCACAAAACGAATATTTCCATTCTTTAACCAGCCGAGAGCTTTCTCGGAAGCCACAGGACCCCGGGGAACTGAGTGCTTTTTGCTCGGCACTGTTTTCGGCTTTGCCGCGGAAACCACCGCGGGCGTCGTAATCTCGGAGTTTTTTTTAGGCACCTTAAGCTCTTCCAGTTCCTTATCCGCTTGTTTTTTCAGAGGCTCAGTGCCTGCACTTAAGTGAGGGGGGACTGGACTTTGAGCTGATGGAGCGTGAGCCGATGAAGTTTCTGCGGCTGGCTTGCTACTGCAATTCACAAGACTGAGCCCGGCGAGAATCATCACTAGAATTTTCATAATAAATTTCCTCTCTGAAAATAATGCGTTTAATATAGAGGCTCCATAGTAAACCGATGAGGTTTAAAAAAGGAGCTTTTGTGAGTGTTCCTCTGCTATCGTCCGATAGGATTTTGAAAAAACTAGCGCTTTACTCTTACGAGCAAAAAAAGACTTATCTGGCGATGTACTCTTCCTGGTATGGCGGTATTACTAAAGACCCGGCTTTGATGATGGTGCCCGTGGATGACCACCTCGTTCATCGCGGAGACGGGGTCTTTGAAGCCATGAGATTTCTCCATGGAAAAGTTTATTTAATGAATGATCATTTAGATCGTCTGGAGTCTTCGGCCAAACAGCTGGGCATGGAGTGGCCTTTTGGTCGTGAAAAAATGGTTCAGATCATTGAAGAAGTGGTGAAGGTCGCTGGAGCGGATGAGCTGATGCTGCGCCTTTTTCTGTCTCGAGGCCCCGGGGGATTTACGACGAATCCTTATGATTCTGTCGGAACCCAGCTTTACTGTGTGGCTACACAGTTCAAGCCGCTCTCTGAGAAAAAATATCAAGAAGGAGTATTGGTAGGGCGAAGTAAAATTCTGCCGAAGGATCCGTGGTTTGCCACCATAAAATCCTGTAACTATTTACAGAATGTGATGATGAAGAAAGAGGCTGTGGATCGAAACCTTGATTTTACCATCGGCTTTGATCTTCAGAATGTCATGACCGAAGGAAGCACTGAGAATATCATCCTCGTCAATTCCGCCAATGAGCTGATTCGTCCAAAGCTCAGACAGATTCTAAAAGGCACCACCATGATGAGAGCGATGCATTTGGCGGAAGATCTCCTGAAGCAAAAACAAATCACCCGAATCCTCGAGCAAGATCTCCATGAAAAAGATCTGCTCTCTGCCAAAGAAGTGATGATGGTGGGAACCACTCTCGATGTGCTTCCGGTGACTTTCTATGAGGAGAAAAGAATAGGAGACGGCAAGCCTGGTTTCATCGCACAAACACTCAGACGTTATCTTCTGGAAGATATGAAATTCTAAACAAGTTTAAAACTTTACTGAGGATTTTCTAGCATTTTACTTTAAACTTCGAGTTGAATTTTCTCGAGGAGTTCTGGGTCACTCAAGACGGCTTCTCCGCCTTTAGCGATAGCGGTTAAGGGGTTTTCGGCCACTCGCACTTCCAGTCGAACTTCATTTTGAATGCGCAAATTAAGATTGCGGATCAAAGCTCCGCCTCCGGCCAAAGTGATGCCATTTTCGATAATATCAGAAACGAGTTCCGGCGGAGTGTTTTCAATGGCGCGATGAATGGCATCAATGATTTCTTGGATGCTATCATTCATTGCGAAGCCCACTTCTTCAGAAGAGACTTCGATGCTTTTTGAGAGCCCGGTCTCCGCGTCACGGCCCACGGCTGTGGCGGTATGAATGTCTTTTTTGGGAACCGCCGTACCAATTGCCATTTTTAAATATTCAGCGGTGTTTTCGGAAATAATAAATTTCTTATATTTTTTAAAATAATCCACGATGGCCTCATCCAGTCGGTGGCCTCCGACGCGGACCGCTTGGCAGTAGACGATATCCGCCAGGGCAATCACGGCGACCTCCGTGGTTCCGCCGCCGATATCGATGATCATGTTTCCTTTAGCAGCCTTCACAGGAATGCCAGCGCCAATGGCCGCAGCCATGGGTTCATCGATGAGAAAGACCTGTTTGGCTCCAGCCCATTTGCAGGCATCCACGACGGCGCGTTTTTCGACATCAGTGACCCCGTAAGGAAGGGAAACGACAATGCGTGGACGAGAGTAAGTGGATTTAACTCCGGGCTTACTGAGAAAATGTTTGAGCATGGCCTGGGTGGTTTCGAAATCCGCAATCACGCCATCGCGAATGGGTTTTTGCGCAATAATATTCCCGGCGGTTTTGGCGAGCTTCTCTTGGGCCTCTAGCCCGACCCCCATGACTTTCTTTTTGCCATGGCTTGATTGGGTGTAAGCAATCAGTGAAGGCTCGTTGAGAATGACACCTTTACCTCGAGCAGCAATGAGCGTGTTAGCCGTTCCAAGATCGACGTAGATTTCAGCGGCAGCATTAGAATTGGATTTGGTCAACCAAGAAAGAAGATCCATATTATTCAAAAAGCCCTTTACTGGAGTCAAATGGGAAAGTTACAGTTCCTGAAATATAAGAATAAGCATCGCTCAGATTAAAGCCTGTTTCCAAGCCAAAATACATTTTGGGAATCTCGGGATTTTTGTATTCCGTGCCGAACATGATTTGTGTACCGGTAAAGTTTTTCTCTTTGGTATTGATGAAGTCCATAGCGATCGCGGCATAAGGAATAAAAAGACCATTTTCGCTGTCTATTTTTTTGCTGAAGAGGGGCGCCAGTTGTAAAGTCAGGGAGTTGTCGCTGTTCTTACGGGAAAAGAAGGCTCCCGCGCGGAAGCCAATTCCGGGTTGATTGTCGACATCCGGAAAAGGCACGTATTTCACACTTGCACCGACGTTAAAATCAATCACTCCAGTGCCCAGCCATAGACGGCCTGAAGTGGAATCACTAAACAAGGTGTCAAAGAAGCCCGTGACATTGGTGCCGCCACCGGAGTCGGTGAAAAATTGCGGTTCAAAGCCGATTTGATAAAAGTTTGCAGGCGGAAGCTCCGCGGTCTCACTGATGGAAAGGTAAGCCAAAGATGAGGATGAAGCGAAGAACAAGCTCAAAAGGAGGGCAGAGCGGAGATTACAGTGGAGATTCCAGTGAAAGTACCGCCGAAGGTTCCAACGACCCAACAAAGTATTCATGACAACATCCTTTCTGGTTAAAGTGAGATGTTAGCGAGTCGACTTATGTTTGACAAGACAATGAAGGCTTGGGACTTTTAATTAATGTCTATGAAATTACCAGCTAGTCTCCCCATCAGTCTTGTCGTCGTGACTCTTAATGAAGAAGCCAACATTGAAAGTTGCCTGCAATCGGTGCCCTTTGCTTCCGACAGAGTCATCGTGGATAGCTTTTCAACGGATCGCACCTGTGAAATTGCTCAAAAGTTGGGCGCCACTGTGATCCAAGAAGCTTGGCGGGGCTATGGGTCCCAGAAAGCTTTTGCGGTTTCCAAAGCGAAGCACGATTGGATTTTATCTCTCGATGCGGATGAGGCTCTGAGTCCCGAGTTGCAGAGGGAGATTGTGGAGAAATTTAAAAGCTTGAATCCTGAGGTAGGTTATGAATTGCCTCGCCGCAGTTTCCATCTCGGGCGTTGGATTCATCATGGGGGCTGGTACCCGGATGCCCAGATAAGGCTTTTTCATCGGCAGCATTCTCAGTGGTCCAACGATGCCTTACATGAAAAAGTTCAAGTAAAATCTAAGCAGCGTTTGCAGCACGATCTTTATCACTGGGTTTTTGACAGTTTGAGTGATCAAGTGATTACAAATGACAAATACTCAAGCTTGGGAGCCGTGAACTTGTGCAAGTCCGGGAAGCGCTTCTCTTTCCTCAAGCTCCTCTTTAAACCATGGACCAAATTTATGGAATGCTATTTTTTGAAGCAGGGGTTCAGAGATGGTCTTCCAGGTTTTATCATTGCAGTGGGTGCGGCTTACTCGATCTTTCTACGTCATGCGAAGTTATGGGAACTTGAAATGAAGAAAAGGACTCGCTCATGAGAATTTTAAATTTGATGGTCCTAGTGTTGACCTTAGCTGTGGCGGGCTTTTCGAAAGCGGCTCCGAAATACCCTCGGATCGCAGAGGTTCAAGGAAAAGTTACTTGGACCAACAAAGATAAACAAGAAGAGAAGATTAAAGTGGGTCGACTCTTGTCTGAAAAAGCGGCGTTAGAGACAGACGTAGGGCAAATTGCGGTGCAGATCGATGCCCATCGACGTTTGCATCTTTATTCTCATAGTCGTTTAGAGATTCCTTCGATCAGTTGGGAAACCGGCGAAACCCCGGTGATCCTTCTTAAATGGGGATCATTTCGTTGGCAGGAAGCAGCCGGTAAGACCTATAATGTGGCTTTGAGTTCGGACCTTTTTGAGTTCTTAAGTCCACAAGGCAATTTTGTTTTTAGCTTTGATCCAAAAAAGGCTGTCGCTGAAGTGAAGGTGATTAAAGGCTCCATGGAGTTTTCGGCCTTAAATGGTGAGGACACCGCTTTGGTGACTGCAGGGCAGAAATGTCGTTTTCAGGGAGTTCAAGAAAATGACGAAATCGTTTACGATGTTCTTCTCAAGGGTAAAAAAATCCCCCGCGGCAAACTTGAATTGGTGCAGAACTTTTCAAAGGAGGAAAAGAAACTTTACTCTGAGGCGCAGCAGAAAAAAGAAAAAGTGCAGCGTTTAAAAAAAGAGCAGGCCGAGAAAAACTCCAAAGAGCCCCCAAGAAGCAAAGACGAAATCTGCGACCAACCCCGTGGCAAATTCAATCAATGCGCCTGGGTCTGCGAAAACAACGCCAAAAAAGAAAAGAAGACGTGTCGTCTTGAAGTTCCAGAAGTGCATTGTATTCGTCAGCGATGCAATGCGAGCGGGGAGTGGGCGGAAAAAGTAGAAATCCCCAAAGACAAAGCCTCCATTTTTTGCAGTGCAAAGGCCTTAGTGAAAGAATGTGATTACTAAGAGATCGCCTATGGCATTGAGTTTTCTCAGGTCTCGGCAAGGGAATGTCTAAATACAAGGCAGAAATGCACCCTAAATTCAGTAGTTTAGGGTTTTCCTCTCGCCCAAATAAAGTGCAGTGAGGCCTTATAATTTATTTGCACTTTCCTCAGCAAGGTTTTATAAAGGTTCCTCTTTGTGGTGACTGTAGCTCAGTTGGTTAGAGCATCGGATTGTGATTCCGAGGGTCGCGGGTTCAAGTCCCGTCAGCCACCCCAATTTTTTCTCAGAGTCCTAGTCTAAAAATCAAAAAAACAATAAGTTCTAAATAGTTGAAAACACACAAATGAAGATCGAGCCTCAGCGTCGATATTTCGTGAAATAAAAATGCCAACTCATAATGTCATTTGATTTTTGGCCTATTGACCTTGTCGTTACGTCAAACCTTATGGTGAATTAATGGGAAGGAATTCAATTATGCTCTCAATTGGACAATTTGCAGAAATGGCTAAGGTCTCGGCGCGCACTGTGCGCTATTATGAGTCTATTGGTCTTTTGCCGTCGTCCTCTCGTGGGGAAAACAACTACAGATACTATGATAAAAAGTGGCTTGAACGGATGAACCGAATTCGGGATTTGCAGAGTCTGGGATTCAGTCTTGAAGATATCAAGACTGCTATCAGTTTTTCAAATTCTGAGTTAAGGGAGCGCCTCAAGTCGCGACTTTTAGAAATAGATCAGGAGATGTCCAGCCTCGGGGATCGTCGAGAGCGTGTGCAGAATCTCCTTTTCGTATCAACTAAAATTGAAGCCGGTGAAATTATCACCGAAACGGAAAGGAATCTGTATATGGAAAGTATCAGGGAAGAAATCATTGAAGGGCTCAAAAGTCGCTATAGCGAAGTTACAGACTCAACTCTGGCGTACTTGAAACGAGACGGCTGGATCAACAATCATCCGCAAGTTGGCGCGTTTCTCGAAGGCGTAAAAAAATGTGTTGAATTTGCAAAACAAAAGAATCTAACTCTTGGCACAGCTCGCGGTAGCGCACCGGCAAGTCTCTCTCTTTACGGGCTTGGTTTCTCTGGTGTTGACCCTCTGAAATACGAAATGATCCCAGAAAGACTTTCGACTCAAAGTCCATTTTTTCACATTGATGTTGAATATGAACGAGGCCAAGAGTTTGTTGATTTTTGTCGTGACATCAACCGAACTCTTACTTACGGCGAAATTCAAGCATTCAAAATGCCCCTGATCGATATCGTTCAAGGAGTACAAAAGTCCATCGGCAAGGTCATTAATTACGATGCAATAGATGATAATTCTGACGTTGTACTGAATCCGTTTCGCCAGGCAGAGATAGAAAAAATATTTCAATTTGATTTTTCAGAGGATGCTCTGGTAATGAATTTTGAGAGGTTTTTGCCCGAGTATTTGGGACTTCAGAAAATGACCGAATATTTAAAGGGTCAAAAAATCTATAATTTCAGAGACATAATCAATATGACAGCTCTCTGGAGACCTCACTGCAAAGAAATTGCCGAACGCATTGAGCTTTACAAAAAGGCCAAGAATCAGGCGTTTTCCTACAGGTTTCTCTCTGAAAACATTGAGAACTGGTTGAAGCCGAATTTTGGCATGATCATCTATCACGAAGATCTTCTGAAGATTATTTCTGAACACACGGGCTGGGATTTTGCGCGAAGCAACTCTCTACGCAGGGCCTGTATGGGAAAAAACCATTCGGAAGTCAGAGATCAGAATTTAGATTGGATTGAATTCAAGCGAATTGCATCAAAAGAGGTTGTTGAGTTGGTCGCCGAGGAAAGCAAATGGGCTTTTTGTCTTCCTCATGCGATTTCGTTTGCCAAATTCACCAAGCAAACGGCAGTTCTAAAGTCTTTACATAAAGAAGTTTATTTTGCAGAAATAGAAAAGTTCGAGCAGAAGCATGGAATCACTTGGGATGACATTGGCATCCGGATCAAGGGTGTTTCTCTTCATCAGGGATAGATGATCCCGAGCCATCATGGGGTGGACGTTTTTATCTACCCCAGACTCTTATAAATCACCTTAGTTAGTGATGAGAAAAATCCTTTGTAACCATCTGATTGAATCTGTAAAACACTGATAAGAACCTAGAGTACTTAGCTTCGCCTTTGAAAGGTAACATTCCTTTCTGTTTCCTTAATGAGTTCATAGGGCGCCCATGTCATGTCTTCAACTAAGTTGCTTCGGTTTGTAATCAGATGCCGAACATAATCGAATTTTGAAAACTGCCCCACGAAGTGGAGGCGCCGGTTTTGAAAGGGGCCAATTCCACCGGTTTACCGGTCCCATGGGGACCATAGTCACCGGTTTGAAATGGGACCAGCGCCTAAAATGCCAAGCAAGATCCTCGGCCTTGATGGTGAATCAAACCGATGCT
>DATBTE010000443.1:0-2076 GCA_036559425.1 Pseudobdellovibrionaceae bacterium
CCTGTTTTAAGGAACTTCGATAAGGATGTTTTCCCAAATAAAGTGGCGTGAGTGATAAATTCGCCCAATTTAAAGGTGTGAGGATGAGGCAACGTAGCCTCAGGCAACTCAGGAGATTCATTGCTCACACGAGCTATAGAAACGAAATCATTTTCCGCCAATTTATAAGTTATGGTCATATGAGGATTCACCAAAACAGTGCCCTCGATATAAGTTACGAGACCGCCATCGCCGTTGAGCTGAATACGACCATCTAAAACAAATTCAACACGAGTTCCATGCGGACGATCCCATTCCAAAGACTCTTTATTTTTAAGAATCCCCGTATTGGATTTGATATCCACATCCACTTGCGCAGAAATCGCTTTTCTCATGTTTTTGGTTTTAGAAATCACTTGGACGCCACGGGCATTGGTCATTTGCGCCCAGGTTGTAGCCGCGGAAATACCAATCCCTTGTTGTCCACGGGAACACTGTCCCCGACCAAATTTCGAAGACGCTAAATATTCTCCGTAAACTTTTGCCAGATCATCGCCATCAATGCCCGGACCATTATCTTCGACCACGATTCTAATGAGATCCGTATTTTTTGTAGAGCCACTTCCAACTTTTGCGACCTCAATAAGAAGATCCGGTAAAATTCTCGCTGATTCACAGGCATCCAAGGAGTTATCCACGGCCTCTTTCAAAGTCGTCAAAACGGCCTTTAAAGGAGAAGAGAAGCCCACCTGCTGCAGGTTTTTCGCAAAATATTCCGCTGTGCTGCTTTTTGTAATTTTACTCACGGATGATTTATTCCTTTTAATTTCAATAGGTTATATCCAAGATCAACTGAAGACCTAAAGAATGTATATTTCTAGGTTAAACCTATTGCAGAGTGTTAAAGCAAGACTTTTGAAGTTCAGGCTTATTTTTGTAATGCAATGTGTCCTATTCAACCTCATCTTCAGAGCTGTCTTCAGACCTACTTTTTGCCATATTTTCCATGGTGAGTTCGACCGACATTTTGTAGCCTTTTTTAGAATTACAGTCTTTGCAAGATGGGACACAGTTTTTCTTATTGGATTTTCCGCCCCGAGCAATGGGTGTCAAATGATCCATCGTCAGCTCTTGAGGTTTAAAAGTTTGTTTACAGTGGTAACAGATTCCTTGTCCTATTTGTTGTCGCCACCACTGGCTTTGTCTAAGCTCGCGGGCTTTTACTTTTTCGCGTTTTTGATGTTCGGGGCTTGCTACTTGAAAAAACATGTTCATAGATTGAACTCTATACCACAAGGAGGACCTATGGCCCAAATAGAAGTTGCAACCCTCGCAGGAGGCTGCTTTTGGGGAATGGAAGACTTACTGAGAAAGCTCCCCGGAGTTTTGGAGAGCGAGGTCGGCTATACGGGAGGCACAGTTCCGAATGCCACCTACGAATTGGTTAAAACCGGAAAAACCGGCCATGCCGAAGCGATCCAGCTTCGATTCGATCCACAAATTCTTAGCTATGAGAACTTGCTGCTGTTTTTTTTCAAGATTCATGACCCTACTACAGAGGGACAGCAAGGCAATGATATAGGCAGCCAGTATCGTTCAGCCATTTTTTACCACTCCGAGAACCAGCGCGAAATCGCGCAAGAGATCTTGGACCGCGTAAACAAATCCAAAGCCTGGAAGTTTCCTCTCGTCACCGAAATAAAGCCCCTGGAAAAATTTTATCGAGCCGAAGATTACCATCAGGATTATTTAGAAAAACATCCGGCTGGTTATACCTGTCATTTTTTGAGGAACCTGAACTTTTAATTTCCTAGAAGGATCATACCACTGTCCGATAGCAGCGATATTCTTTGGCTTCAATAAAGCAATAATAAGAGGAGGAGGTTGCCATGTCTGTCCTACTCGCCTTTATTTATCCCGAAGAAAAAATCGCTGATGATGTTCTGGAAACCGTTGAGAAGCTCGCACGTGAAGGGCATATCGACTTAGAAGACGCCTGTGCCATCGTCAAAGATGACAAAGGAAAGATTCATTTGCATCAGGAAACCAACTTGTCTTTTTTCGGAGCTATTAGCGGTCTAGTCTTAGGAGCCTTTA
>DATBTE010000444.1:0-19683 GCA_036559425.1 Pseudobdellovibrionaceae bacterium
GATACGGCTATCATAAGTCGCGAAGGCGCTTATTATTCATTTTGAAACTCGTAGCGCGACTTTACTTCTGTTTGAGTACAACCAGAAGTCCAATGAAAACATTCGGATAGAATAAAGACTTGTTTTAATAAAAACCAATAGGCAGAGGCCTCTTTTGTGTAAAGCCAAAATCCGCCATCGTAAAATCCTTAGACATCCCTCTCTTGACCAAAACAAATTAAACACGCTTTCGTTGCGGCATGTTTGTGGCAAGATTCGGATTTAGGACGGATTCAAATAGAGGAGATGGACATGACTCGTTTTTATGCAGGAAGCATCAAACATTTTGGCTATAGTTTTTTAAATGCAATATTAACCACCTCACTGATTCTGGGCCCCTGCGTGGGCCAAGGTGCTGGAACTCCAGTTCCAGATAATACTCAAAATCAAACCAATACCTCGGTGGAGGCCATTATTCCCAGGATTGAAGGAGTCGATCTTGATACAGTTGAAATCGCTCCGGATGGCGTGGCCGTTTCCCTGCCTGCTCCCCTTGAAAAAATAGCTCAGGAACAAGCGAATGCTGCCAATGCCGCTCCGGCATGGGTTAAAGAACTGCGCAGTCGCAGCGTGGGCGAATACTTCCCTCCAAATCTTGATGATAAAAGCGAAGCTTGGCGGCAAGGAAAGCAACGCCTGCTGACAGACGCCCAAAATCTGCATAAATACTTTGAAGAGCAGGATAAGTCCGGAGTTTATAAAGAGTTTATTGATAAAAAGCTCAGCCCTTTCGTGAATACTTTGGATGCGAAGAAAATCGCTGCTTCTATTCGAGACCAGAGGATCACTCGACCTATTAAAGAATGGACGGTGGAAACTTTAGTAGTCACTGAGCAGATCGCTTATCTGGGTCGTTATCCCAATTTTGTTAAAAGAACGATGAGCTTATTTTCTGGCCGCCATTTACGCGGAGCCAGCGCCGTTGCCGGCACCTTGGTTTTGAGTGCCGTAGGTCTTTTCACGGCTTATCATTTTGGTTACCATTTTGATGCCGCCACTTTGAGCGCAGGGGCCCATGCTGTCGGTACAGGAATTAAATCTGTGACATCGGCAGTGGACATGAAAGCTTTATCCATGGGTGCTTTTTCGACAGGTATTGCTGTTGGGGCTTTTCTCGGACGCGCTCTTGGCGGGGCTTTCCAAGCAGGACCTCTGGCAACGATTCTGAATGCCGCCACCAGCTGGTTTATTCAACCGACCACGGAATTCGTCAAAATCATATCTTCCCGTTATACTGCCCCCCTTGAGCAAAGGATTAATCAATTCTATGACAAGCTCAAGCCCAAGGCAGGCGATGGACAACAAGAAGCAAAAAGAAATGAAGCGCCGAACTTAGCCACGGTTGAAAGAGACGGAATGGACTTTGCGGGGATGTCCCCCCAGGAACAAGAAAGTAACTGGAGTAAAAATCTGCGCATGTGGGTCGCCGTAGCGAAGACCTTCGGTCAGCTCTTGCGCGACACCCACCATGCCGGCCGCGTTTTAATGATGATCGCTTGGCATGATGAGCAGGCGACCGCGATGATGGTTGAAACCATGGACTCAAAACTCATCAATCTTGCCCTGGAATCCGAAGCCCGTTTGACTCCTTATAAGTCAGCAATCCTCAGTGATCCTACTTTAGATATGACCGAAAGAAAAAAGAAGCTCACAGAGTTTCAAGAACATTTTGAGCAATATCAAAATTTAAACGAACGCATGTGGATGGACTTAAGCTTAGACGAGAATGGCCGCCATAAGATAGCTCAACAGATTGAAGAACATCTTCATCAATTGGCGCAAGTGATGACTCAAAAGGATATTATTAAGCTGGCTTCAATTCAAACTCAACGCTATGGCGCCGTTCGCACGCTGGTCACTGCCCTGGCTCTAGGTGAAGTTCGCTCTTTCAATACCGCGGAGGCCAATCGAAATCTCGAGCCCGAGGCCAGACAGGCTCAGAGGGCCATTCGCAATGGCTTCCACATGCAAGAATATGTGAATAAATACCGGGACCATGTACAAGTCGCGATGGAAAAAATGGGCTACGAAAATGCCAGAAAGAAAGGTCCTTCTAATAACTGCGAGGCCATCTTCGCCCTGGGGCATTAGGTGATTCTTGAGGAAAAAACTTTATGGATAGATCTTTATTCAAGCAGGACCCCATTCTAAATGGCTTCATTTTTCAACAAAAAATGTTACGCTTTTTGTTCACTGTCTACCTATTAATCAGTGGGTCCGCTGCTCAAGCCCAGATTACTTGCGCTCAAATTTTTTCTAATTCGGGTCCCAATCAGCCCCAAATTGTTTCATTGAGTGGACGCGCACCTGACATTCACATTGGTTACTATCTGGAACCTCATCCTCTTCAGCGAGTGCAAATTCGCAACGCATCTTTAAAAGATCTTCTCCAAATCGGGGGTTGGTTGACACTTCCCGGTGAACCGGCTTATCTCGAAATCACAGATATTTCAAAGAATCTGCAGAGTTTCACGGCAAGAGATCCTCTTCATTTACGTTTTTTCACCGTGCTAGAACAAAATGGTTTCATTGAAATCTTAGAAATTTCGAACCCACATCCGCCAACTTTTAAAAAAGGAACAGGAGTTGAAAATCTTGAACGAAAATTCACCTGGCGAACGCGTTCCGTTTCTGACCTTACCGCGGATCTTTTTCAACAGCAAAAAGACGTAACGGATTTATTGGAAGAAAGAAGTTATGAAGAAAAAGAGAATCTTAAAGCCGCAATATCCTACGGCGTCGATAAGTTAAAAAAAAATAAAGGAATGACCGAGCAGGATCTAGAGACTCTGAATCAGACTTTAAGACTCGGAAAAGACTCTGAGCACAAACAATTCACTTGGCCAAGTGATGTTCTTGGAGTTGGCTTAATCAGAGGCTTTGCGCCACGACTTCAAAGTTTTCATCTCGAATATCAGAGGAATCAAAGGGGTGGTTGGGATCAAACCCAAGGCGAACCATCTAATTTTTTAGTGGATCTTTCGCAAACAGAAATGACAAATGGATCTCCGCCTCTTTACTATCTGCCAGCCAAACAAGTTCCTCCGGCTATTAAAAACTGGCTCAAGGAATTCAACAAGATAAATGAAAATACGGATTTTTTTAAAATCGCCGAACTTTATCAAAAATTTGTTATTATCCATCCATTTTCTGACGGCAATGGCAGGACCTCCCGTATTTTATTGGATTTAATGCTCATGAAAGCGGGATTCAGGGGGTTAAAACATTCAGAAACGGATTCCCGATCAACTATCTACAGAACTCAGGAGGAAATTGCGGAAATGCTAGCTACAAACATTATACCGTCCTGAATCGCGATCATGTTGGAATCATATTTGCATGCATACATGTGGCGCAAGGAGCACCGAATGCTAGTAAGACGACTAAAATTAACCGCACGCCTTGTGGGATGGACTTTGAGTTCTTTAGCTTTGGCTCAAGAAAAGTCTCCTGTTATCGCTAACAAGCATATGATGCCCAATGCGGTCCAAGTGCAGATCACGCCAAGGGGTCTGAAATACTTTGAAACTGGGTTGGGCACCCTCCTCGGCACTATGGGCTATAACTTTTCTGAAGGCTACTTTGATGCCAAAAAAATTGTCGCCGACAAATCCATTGACCTCAAAGAACTTGAAAAGAAAAGCCCTGAAGGCATGAAAATTTACAAGATAACGAAGGATCTGCTCACCAAATGGCTGGTGGGTTTCTCTCTGACTGATCACCGGCCTGTGGTGGAGCTTGGGGAATCGGGCTACACCGCCTCGTTCTCACGTTTCGCCTTAGTGACCGATGAAGCCCTGATGGCTCAACTGGGTAAACGGGACGGTGCCGTTTTGGCGATTGATCTGGAAGTGAAACGGCTGACCCTGGCCACCCAGTCCGTGCGCGCCTGGGACATGAACAATATGCCCTTTGTAAAAATCGGTATGGATGAGGCCCTTCTCACCGCAGGAGATGATAAAACGTCGATGAAAATACGACTGCCCTTTTATATTCGTTTGAATGCTCAGGGAATCCTGGAGTTTGAAGCCTTGGAAATCCAAGAAAATCTTGCTGATATTCCCTTAAGTGTAAAATACAAAAAACTCATTGTGCCCCAAGTGTCCATCGATGTGAACGGTCATCGCTATGTGATGAATACGCAGCAACTCAAAGCCACTATTAATGAACAACTGCCCAAAGCCTTGATTGAAGTGCGCGCGTACTTGAGCGAATTCGCTCACAGACAATTGCCAGAAATGCTCAACCAAAAGGTCAAAGAAAACTTAGCCGGCAGCTTGGAGCAAGTCCAGGACTTGGTGGCGCCAGGACAAGAACCCCAGGACAACCGTCCGACATTTAAGTGGGGGCTCAAGCTCACCCATTTCCAACTGAAGAGTTCTTTGAATATGGGCCTTGCGGCTTACGCCGAAGACCCTCTCAATCCCCATGTCAATTTAATCCCAGGCTCCGCCTCACGTGGCTTACCTATTTTAGATGATTTGCCACTCACAAGTTATGATATCGGGATGACCTTGGATCGTGGTCTCATCAATCGCATTTTACAGTTGAGCTTCTTAAGAAATAACTTTGAAAAAATCCCTCAGTCTGATGGAACTTCTCTGAAGTTAACGGCACCGCCGATTATAGATTATATCCAGCCGCCAGCCCCCACAGGGGATAAGGAAGCTTATCTGAAGCTCAGAGTCAGCGTGGAAACTGAGCCCGACAAACCTCTGTTCTTGGAAAAAACCATCGTTTTATCTTTTGATATAGTGGCAAAAATACGAAAGTCCCAGAAGGGCGCCGAGGGCATGGAGATCGCTCAGCAATATATTGATGTCAACTCTCTGTATATGGATTCCAAGTATTTAACCTTTGCTGGAAAAATGGCCGAATCCCTGGGCCATCAAGTGACGAAAGGCATCAAAGAAAACCTTGAACTTCGTAGCAAAGACTGGATAAAAAACAATGAAACGATTCCAGGCACGCTAGGCCTTCCGCCCGCGTTCTTAGGGATGAAATTAGATTTGCAAAAAGTGGTCATGGACCCAACCGGTCATTTGCTTATGTATTTAAATTACAAACTCAATAATAAACTTAATTATAAAACCGCTCTAGGAGTACAAAAATGAGATCCCTACAGATTTTTTTCGTCAATGCCATCACTCTTATCATCGGCCTCAGCTTGATGAGCGGGTCTTTTTCCTCTAATAAGGCGCAAGCCGCACCTCTGGAGACAGTTCCAAAAATCCAAATACACAAAATTGGTAACTACAAAGGACAGTATCTCACCGCATTCTATGCCTTAGGCACTCGCCCTTTCTTGTCGACGGACTCAAGCCAAGTCATATTGTCAGAAATTAAAGCCGCTAAGACAGAATTAGTGACTGCGGATTCCCTCACCCTACCGGCGGTTGACTTGCAAAAAATTGGCTTCCGCCCCCCTTATAACCTAGTGATGATCGTAGTCTCTCCGGCTCCCGATTTTACATTCGTAAACCCGGATAGCTCGATCATCAAAGGAATGAACCAAAGCGAGAATCATCGAGCCACCTTGATCCGCTCCTTTTCGAAAGTGGAACTCGATTCCTTGGCGACAGGTGAAGGCTCACAAAGAGAATTCGTTTTGACCTTGGATTAAGGATCTGAGGGGGCTTAGCCCCCTGCCATTCCTCGATAAAAAACTAATGCTGTTTCCCCAAGGCGATAGGGTCGGTGATCAACTTCGCCTCCAAGCCACATCCCGTGTTCTCGGCATTGGTCGATCCAGTGCAAGTCGCAGAAATCGTAAGGCGTGGAGTGAAAGTCGTGGCCGCCTGAATGCTCGCGAAGAATTCACTACAATACTTTCCTTCGCAACCCACCTTGCCAGTCACTTTTGTATTCCACCCTGCATCGATCGTAGAACTTACATTGGCTTTTATCGCAGGAGAACAGCGGACGCCTTTGGTCTCTTCATCTGAAGTGCAGATCGAGCCCGCTCCGGCCTCAACGACCATCAGATCTGAATTCCAGGGCTTATACTGACCGCCGATATATTCTGAAGTTTCAGTGCTGCCGTCGGAGCGATGAAGACGGAAATCTAAAAAGACGCATTTATTGACTTCAAAGCAGTGCCTCAAGCGGCTGTTGAGTTCAAGACCTTTGTTCTTCGAACTCATATTGCCTGCAAGATCCACTTTGAGATCCACCCAACCTTTATTGTCCCCTAAGGTGCCACGATAGCGAAACTGGGCGCTGGGCCCATAGCCATTGGTGCCGACCCAGCTGCCCACTCCGCCGACGACGTATTGATTCTTTATACCCGCTAAAGCCCCTGGGAGCATAGATTTCTCGTGATGGTGGCCTGTCATATGAGACATATGCTCATCCGTCACGGTGTCATACTTCAAGTACATCATCATGTCGTTGGCCATATGATACAGATTATGGCAGTGGAACATCCAGGCTCCCCGATAGGCGGGATCCGCATAGAATTCAAGAGTCACTTTTTGGCCGGGGAAAATAGTGGCGGTGTGAAGCAGCGCTTTTTTGGCAATATCCGCGTCGGATTCTCCTTCCTTAATCAAGCGGAACCAGTTGCCATGCAAGTGCCAGGGATGATTCATCATACCCATCACCATATCATTTTCGATGGTTACCCGAATGCGGTAACCCTCTTTAATAGTCATGTAAAGCATATGCATGGGATCCGTTCGGAGTTTCGTTCCATTCTCTCCGCTGATTTTCCAATGATAGTCTTCCATGCTGCCGCTCAAGGATAAGTTGTAACGGGCAATGGGTTTTTCGCTGTGATACACTTCAAAGGGACGTAAATCTGCGGGCCGTCCATTCACTCGGGAGTCCGGAGCCAGCAGTTGACTGTAACTAATCTGGCTTGTTTGATCTTCCTCATCATCATAGGGACCGCACACCTGCACAGGAACGTTTCGCGCCGGAACGACAGAGCTGGTCTCTCCTTGGTTCAACGGATTGTGCCCGATCAAAGTTCTTACAGAGCGCTTATCTGGAATATCATCAATGGATTTTGCACGAAGCTCATAAAGAGTTCCGTCGTCAGGGACTTCAACCAATACGTCATAGGTCTCACCCATTCCCATATAAAGTTGATCAATATAGAAAGGTTTTACTGGCAAGCCGTCCTTTGCGACGACTAAGAAATCCAATTTTTGATTCGGAGCCAAAGTGCTGGTATTCGCATAATCCAAAAAGAAGTAAGAAGATGCTGAGCCGTTGATGAGGCGCAGACGCACTCTCTCACCCGCTTGAATATTGCTGAATTCATTGAGCCGTGGAAATGTTTGACCTGGATATTCTGTGTGAAGATTTTGGATTTTTGAAGTCTTAGAGCCACAGTTCAGGCAGGTTTCGTCGTTCATAAAGAAGGAGTTGTACCAAACATCCGCCTTATCCATCCAAAACATTTTCATCATCTTGAAATTTTCAATGTATTCATTCCCACATTTCAACTGACTTAACCATCCCCTATGAATTCCACTGTCAAGCTCATAGGCGTTGCGATCTTCATCGCGGAGGTAATTAAAGATTTTCATCGTTTTGCGTATCTTATAATCGCTTAAGAATATAACACGGTCTTGGTGATACTTCACTCCCACTCCGCCAAATTCTTGATTCAGTCGCGCTTCCCTTGCAGGATTTGGGAAGATGATGAACGCGCCCTTGGTGTCTTGCTCATTCAAATCATGGGGGTGATACCAGTAGGTGCCATTGTGCTGAAGCGTGAACCGATAAACTTTCCGTCCTCCTGGAGGGATCGGCGCTTGAGTAATATCCACAATTCCATCTTGATCATTTGGCAAAATAATTCCATGCCAGTGGATGGAGGTGCTGTTGTCCTTTGCAGGATCAGACTCATTGATCACGGTGATCTCCGCGGTCTCGCCTTCGACAAAGAATAAGGTTGGCGCATTGGTCGGGCGAGTCTTCGCGCTCACTCCTGGCTCAACTTGAGACGGAGCACTGCAACGCTTCATTCTGTCATTGTCGTCCGCTTGATCATCCATCGTCGTCTTCAAATAAGTACGGCCCGTTTTCGGCTCGACCGCCTGCTTTAAGCGCAAAGTGTATTTTCGCACTCCACCTTGCGTGCTGACTTTGCCATTACTTGAAGCGGTGTAGGTGTCTCCAGAGCTGACTCCGGTGCAATACCCGAGTTGACTGAAGTGCTCGATCCCTGGTGCGACTTTAGGAAAGGCTTTTCTTAAACTGGGATCCAGACGACGGCGATTGGGTGTAATTTTAGGATCGCTAGGGAACCTTTCGCAGCCACACATATTCGGCATCATTTGGCACATATCGGGGGACACAGGCATATTCCCTGCGGGAGTGCACTGTTGACCTGGCAAACCAGGAGGCGAACCCGGTGGCAGACCGGGTGCGGAGCCACCCCCACGGCCTACACCTGGCTTCACACCAGGAAGTGGCGGTGGAGCAACCGCCAATACGGTTGTAGAATTTAAAATCAATTGAGAAAAAACTACTAAAAAAGCCAGGGACATTTTTTCCAAATTAAAATATAAAAATATTTTTTTAATCAAGCTCTGCTCCATGATTCCTCTTTTTGAGAAAGTTTATTCAATCTTTTAGAATGCAATTATAGTGTCAGTTTTAAGGGGCTTAGGACGATTATAGAGAAGCACCACTGTCAGGATCCTGACAGTGGTGACCATTCACGGCAACCTCAGGAGGCTTATAGAGGGTCAGAGAGCGCGGCGCCTTATTTGACAAAAAAATGCAAATGGAATACTCAGGAGAGTATTCATTTAATTTTATTTTAAATTTAAATGGAATGTTCAATAAAAAAACAGGAGCGTTTATGTTTCAAAGTACACTGAAGAAATTTAATTCCACTTTAGCGGGTGTAACATCTGCGATTTTATTTGTTTCTTTCATTTCAAGCCAATCATTTGCTTTGCCCCTGAGTAAAACTCTCGGATTTTTTAATGGGGCTCTTCAAGCTAAAGTTTCTGGCCCTAAAAGCCTCACTTCTGGCAGTAACAAAGACAATACTTTTACTGTTCAAATCACGGATGCCAATGGAGCTCCTTATCCCGCCATCACTAAAGAGTGGGTTAAAGCCACTATTGAGATGACAAGCATGGATATGGGTGTGGATTCAGTAAGAAAGATCTCTGATATTCTAGATGCAAAAAAACAGCTTCAAGGGAAATTGGCTATCAATCCTGAATTCTCAATGAAGGGGCCTTGGAAGCTCAACCTCAGCATTACTGTTTCCGATGCCAATGGCCAACCCATGACCGATACTCAATCACTGACTTTCAACGTTAACTAATAAAAACTATCGCGAGAGAGGCTGACCAAAAGCCAGCCTTTCCTCAGTGAACTTTCCCTCTATCCTAGCAATATACTCGGCCACGTGCTCAATCACATATTCTTGTGGCGTCTGGTAATTAAAATATTTTTCAATGAGCGGCCGATAAAGCTCGGCGATTTCTGGATTTCCCTCCCCGCCCAATTCATTGCGATGATACCAACGAAGCGCGCCCATCACCGCGTTCTCTTCGCCCAGAAGAGTGTTACCTAAATTCTTTGTCCTGCTGATCGAATATATATAGCGACTGAGCTCTGACAACGGTGTGGGCTTGTATTGTGCCGCGAGCAGATGCTGGACCACCACATTGTTGTCGTCCACATCATTATCGTTTCGCCAGCGAGGGAGCAAGTGATCATCTTGAAAGTGCAAAGGAAGGGTTGTCAGGACCGTTCCGATAAGCTCGACCGAATCAAAAGCAAAAAGCAGCGGATAAAACGGTGCCGTCCACCATCCTCCTGCCCTGATGAATTGGGCGAGATTCAGATGCATGGGATCCGGAATTTTTTTATCGATTTCACCCTCGCCATTCCGAATCGTATTTTGCGCGAATAGGCCTCTTTGCGCGACGGCCTTAAACAGCCTCCAAAGTCTTGGATAGTCTTCATAAGCCGCGCAATAGGCGATCACTGGCATGAGCTGATCCCGAGAAGTGGTGTCGGGATTTGAATACCATTTTTTTGGATCGGGATGACGGACATAAATTCCCGGAGAAACTTCAAAGCGATCGAGGATATTTTCCGCCGCGGGTCCTCGCAACGGCAAAGGATCTGTGATATAGAATTCATTTTTAAAATGATTGTAGCTTAAGTTTCCTGTGAGCTTTTTTCCGAAGGCGTACATTCCCTCACGGTGGAGGCTGTCCCCGCCGTCCATGTCTTTCTGTACTATAATCGCATAAGCGTCTATATACATAACTCTTATGTTACACGGCAATCGCATGGGAGATAATAGCCATTTTTATGGAAATCAATTGGCGCTTTTTGAGGCTATTTTTTTGTTCTTACGTTTCATATTGAGATGACAGGCTTGGCGATGAAGGAATCGCTTGCAGAACAGAAGTTAATGCTTTCTCCAAGCCATCGATAAGAGTCTCCATTACGGGCAATTTATTTTTATCTTTATGAAAAGCATTTTCGACAGTTGCCGCCGCCTCAGACAATTCCAGCGCACATAAGTTTCCAGCCACCCCCTTAAGAGTATGCGCCAGCCTTTTCGCTTCCTCATGTTGCCCTTCCAGTATAAGCCGTCTTAATTTTGGCACAGCATCCATATATTCGGCTCGAAACATCACTAGAAGTTTACGCGCTAATTTAGCATCCCCACACAACGCCTACAATGCCTGAATATCAAAGGGCGTCAGCGGATCTGGGTGACCCAACCACTGATTTAAAACCGCCGCCAACTTGGCGGAGTCGATCGGTTTGGTAAGAAAATCATTCATGCCTGCCGCTAAGCAATTTTCTTTATCACTGGTCATCGCATTCGCCGTTAAGGCAACAATCGGTAGCTTGGAAAACCGCTCATCCGCACGAATTAATCGGGTCGCGGTTAAACCATCCATTTCTGGCATTTGAATATCCATCAACACCAAATCAAACGACTCGATTAAAACGCGTCGCAGCCCTTCTCGACCATTTATTGCTACTTCAGTTACGCACCCAAGCGTTGACAGCAACTCAATCCCCAACTCGCGGTTAATGGCATTATCTTCAACCAATAAAATTTTTCGCCCCATAAGCCGGGCATGGGCCTTTGATCTATATTGCCTATCGAGTTTATCAGGAGTGTTAGGAGCCTGTAATGAAACCTGAGCTATGCCCAAGGGCACGGTAAAAGTAAAGGTGCTACCTACTCCATACACACTTTCCACTGCAATCTTCCCACCCATCAATTCCACCAATTTTTTGCTGATAACTAAGCCTAAACCCGTGCCGCCATATTTCCGCGTGACGCCACCGTCCGCTTGAGAGAAAGGTTGAAATAGTTTTTCCATTTGACTGGGAGTCATCCCAACCCCACTGTCCTGCACCTGAAAACCTAAGCGTATTGTATCTGAATGCAACTCTGCGGGGGTTATAGAAATAATAATTTTTCCTTTCTCGGTGAACTTTATCGCATTGCCGACCAAATTAAGCAGGATTTGTCCTAGCCTTAGCGAGTCACCGATGAGCCATTTTGGTGTTTTATCATGGACCACAATTGTCACCACAATATTTTTTTCTTTAGCTGCCACACTCGTTATGTCAGTCACATAGTTAAGCAATTCATCCAATGAAAAGCGGATCGACTCTATTTCTATCTTGCCAGATTCAATTTTTGAAAAATCCAGGATGTCGTTAATGATACTAAGAAGTGATTTGGCGGAAAATTTTATTTTATTCAGAAAATTGAGCTGTTTTGGGGTTAATGGGGTTTTCAAAGCCAAGTCCGCCATGCCTATAATGCCGTTCATCGGGGTACGAATTTCATGGCTCATATTCGCCAGAAATTCCCCTTTTGCTTGATTGGCAAGATTAGCTTTTAATTCAGCTTCGCGCATATTGGCTTCTGTCTGTTTCAATTTGCTAATATCGACTTGCGTTCCACACATCCGCATAGGTCTGCCATTTTTATCTCGTTGCACAACCTTTGCATGGTCAAGAATCCAGCGAAAACCGCCATCTTTATGCAGAATCCGATATTCTGCTTCGTGATAAGGTTTTTTTCCTTCTAAAACATCATAGACAGATTTCCGTACTCTTTCGCGATCCTCCGGGTAAATAAAATCCGTCCATTGTTGCGTAGTATTCTGAATTTCTTCATGAGTATATCCGAACATTTCAGCCCAAATTTCGTTGCGCTGGACTTCATTGGTGACAATATTCCAATCCCAATAACCGAGATGCCCCCCTTCCAATACTAATTGCAGTTGTTCTGCGGTTTCACGCAATTGTTGCTCTGCTTGTTTGCGCTCGGTAATGTCCTGAATCAAGCCGACTTGCTGATTCGTATTGCTCTTGTCATCATAAAAATTATGCACCCATGCAGCTATCCAACGGACTTCTCCATCACTTGGCCTTATAATTCTATATTCGACAACAGGAAATGACTGGAACTTATTGGTTGTCGTTTTAAAGCAATCCACAACGTGTTGAACATCATCAGGATGAATAATGTTGCACCAATGCTCAAAATCCCGGGCAAAATTACTATCAATGCCAAAAATGTCTTCAAAGAGAGCGTCATTTGCCCATGTTCCCGTAGTTAAATCAGTGACATAATATCCAATATTCGCCGCATTTTGGGCGGTATGAAACAAAGCATGACTTCTCTCCAGTTCGGCAGTGCGTTCTCTCACTCGCAAATCGAGTAAATCTTTCTCTTGAGCTAAAGCACGAGTCACTTCTTTACGTAAGCGCAAATTGTACAATAACCCTATGATCAACGCCAATTCAAAACTCAAGGCGAGAAATGCGGAGACAATTTCCCAACGATATTTGTACCAGTCTGATATCTTGCGATTAATAATAATACTATTGGCAGGAAGAACGCTATCAGGGATGTGCCAACGTTTTAGTTGAACATCATCAAAATAATTCCCCATCATAAAGGCATTTATTTCTGTGCGGCTTCTGGGTAACGGCAAACCGAGCACCGCCTGCCCGACCAAATCCCCAAATTTTCTCGCACTTACCACATAACCGCCGACCGCGCCTGAACCTAGCAAACTATCATGAGGCACAAAAATCGGCGCGGGAGAAAGCTTGCTTAACTGCTGAACCACATCACGAGGAACTCGGCGCTCGCCTAAACGATCTTGTATGAATGGATAAAATAATATCACTGTGTTTTTTGAAAGACTTTGAGCCCGTTGATAAAGTTCCGCAAAACTAAAATTTTCCCAAATATCCAATTGAATGTTTTTAGCCAATAGCGGTGCTTGGCTGCTTTTAAATTGTTCCCAAACTTTAGTATTATACGATGCAAAAACATGTCCACTATGGTCAAAACGTTCCAGAATGACAACAATGCGCTCTGTATTGGGCAGCACTTGTAATGCGGTATTAAGCCCCCTGGTCGCATTTTCATGCGCCGTTAAAGTTTCTTCTTCCGGTTTTCCTTTGGTTAAAGGAATCAAGAGCCGTTTTACATTCGGCAAAAAATCAGGATTTTTACTGATAAAATCATACGCATAATCATTTTCTGCAATCACTAAATCCAGCTTTACATCTCGGTATTTAGCCTCCAATAGGGCTAAAAACTTTTTGTCAAAAACTGCAGTTAATCGATATGAATCTAAACGCTCTTCAAATAATTCAGGGCGTTGTTCAGGGGGAGCCGCGTTTAAGCGAGCGAAAAGGGCTTCTTTAATGTTGGCTTGCCACGGTTGGGTGTCGTGATAAGAATATATGACCAGTACACGCTGTTTAGGCGAGGGCGCAACGGGCAAGGCCCAAGTCATCCTTATCATGAAAGAAGATAAAATCATCATTTTCATAATCAGCAATAAAATTCTTTTTCTTTCTTGCATTATATTTTCTGTATAAACCTCATAAATAGAAAATTTATGGTTGAGCTTTCTTTTACTTAAGACTCCACAAGTTGAGGACTCGTAGCTTGGCCTTGGGAAACTGATCGAAGATTTAAATTGGCATACAGGCTTCCTGCCTACTTATAACATATATTTAACTGCACTATTGCTGGAATTGATAGAGGGATCTTTTTATTCTTGAGCGGCATAGCCCAAGCTCACGTAAAGAAGAGTCTCCTTACAAGGGAAAATAAAAAGCGGGGTCTTTATCGACCCCGCTTTTTATTTTCATCTTATCGTTTTTTCTACATTAACATCTCAAACTAAACCTTCATCAAACCTGATGTCCATTTTTGGATCATGGTGAGAGTTCCCTGCTCGGCGCCGGCGAACTGCACTCCGTAGGCGTGGTTGGCTTCGTTCCATACAACCTGACCTTGGACTTCGACCATGTCTTTGCCGTCTGGGCTGGAAATCTTCATGGTGATAATTCCACCTTTTTCGAGCGCTTCGTCCGCACTGAACGATGCTCCACCGAGAGAGATTGTTTTGAGCGATCCGACCAGTTCCCGGTCTCCGACCATGACTCTGATATCGGAATCCATTTTGAATCGATCGAATCTTCTGCGACCCGCTGGATCGGCAGCCTGTTCCATTTCTTTTTCTTTGGCGCGCTGTCTGAGGACGGCCCAAATAATCACGGGTAATAGAAATAACCCCGCCATCATCCCCGCACTGCCAAAGCCACCGTCATTGGTCTTATTGCCTGGGCCCTTCAAAAGAGCCGTGGAAATCAGACCGCAACCTGCATGACTTGTTTCGGGCTCCGATGCCGCAGACCGAGAATCCGCTTGATAGACAGGGGAATAATCGGGCTGTTCCGCCTGCACTGAGGCTTGGATTTTCGCCTCCGCAATAAGATTGTAAGAATTAATCCGGGCTGAAGTGGAAACTTTTCCCAGCAAATTGGTTACGTTTGTGGCTTTCGCCATCATGATATCTTTAATTTGGTAGCCCGTAAGAAAAGGCGCTTCACGCATGGCTAGTGCCGCCATCCCGGCCACGAAAGGAGTGGCCATACTCGTTCCTGACATCGTTCCGTTGCGATTCCCTGGAAGAGTGCTTAAAATCAAAACTCCAGGGCTGGCAATGTGCACCAGGCGAGAACCAAAATTCGAAAAGCTCGCCATATAATCATAGTCCGTGGTCGCCGCGACGGAGACGTTACTGGGAACATCGTAATTTGCCGGATACATTGGCACACTGTCATTGTTCTTACCATTGTTGCCTGCCGCAGTCGCCAAGAAAACGCGATTGGCATAGGCAAAGGTCATCGCTTCATGAAGGGCTCGACTATAGGAAGAACCACCCCACGAGTTGTTGATTACTTTCGCTCCGTTATTCACAGCATAGTAAAGGGCCCGAATCGCACTGGAAGTCGTACCTGAGCCATTAGCGTCCAGGAACTTCAAAGGCATAATCTGCATTTTTGCAGTTTCAGTCACAGGATTTGCAAAGATATTCAAGCTTGTACCCACGACAATACCGGCGACATGAGTTCCGTGACCATCGTCATCAGCGAAGTCTCCGGTATTCGAAATAAAATTCCAGCCATTCACATCATCAATATAACCATTATAATCATCATCGATTCCGTTATTGGGGATCTCATGAGTATTGACCCACAAGGCATTGGAAGCGACGAAGATAGGGTGATCTTTATCAAGACCCGTGTCTATAATGGCCACAATAGGTCGATAGGTAACGGAACTCGACAAAATACTCCATGCATCAGAAACTTTTGTCTGAGCTCCAGATTGAGAGTAAGTCGTCGAAGAGGCGGAAACTTGATCCAAGGCCTGAACAGCTCCTGCTTCATAAACTTGAGCCGGAGCGCCTAAACCTTCTTGATCGTTAAAATCCGCTTTTCTAAAAATATAGTTTGGCTCAATGTATTCAACATCCTGATCGCCAGCCAAATCATCCAATCCCTCGGTGGTTCCACCCTTTAAGGAAATATGATACATATTCATGCGCGGGAACGATCCTTTGAGGGCAATCTTATTCTGCACCTTATTAAGGGCCTGTGTCGGCGCTGACATCGCTTTAAACTTCACGATGTACTCACCCGGAACAACCTCCGCGTTTGTTGTGCCGCTGTTTTGGGCAGTGGCCATAGAAGATAGGCCGACAAAAAACGTAAAAACCGATTTAAGCATTGCAGAATGTTTACTCACTCATGCTCCCTTGATGGATAAAATATTTATCGGACAATGGTCTTGAAAGGTTTAGAGGGCAGATTGACCTAATTTGGGAGAATTCCATAAAATGCCCAAATGTTTATCGGGCTCTGCGCCTTATTCGCTTTGAGCTGGTGTTCAAAATGAGATTCCCTTAGAATGTCTCCATATGAATCAATCACTCAAAACACTCCGTCAGATTTTTCTTAAGGGCCTTTTCACCTTCCTCCCGATTGCAGTCACCATTTACATTCTGTACGCCGGGATCATCATTATGGAGAGTATGCTGGGAACCACTGTGCAAAGGCTCTTCCCGAGCCTCTATGTGCCCGGTGTCGGCTTGATATTAACCGTGGTCTTTATTTTTTTGCTGGGACTGGTTCTGAACAACCTCCTGACCGCCAGCCTCTTTAGTAATATCGAAAGACAGTTGATGAAGGTGCCTTTTATCAAGGCCATTTACTCTCCCCTGCGCGATGTGATGAACTTGTTTTCCCAAAATGGATCCAAAGATTTAAAAAGCGTGGTCTTGGTGGAAATCGGTGATGGTAATATCAAAGCTCTGGGGCTTGTGACCCGTGACAACTTCAAAGACCTCGGAGTTGGCCAGCACTTTAATGATCACGTCGCTGTTTTTGTCCCCTTCAGTTATGGACTTGGAGGGTTTACTTTGCTCGTTCATCGCTCTAAAATCACTGAGATTGATATGCCAGCCGAGAAAGCCATGAGCCTGGCCATCACTGGCTGGGTGAAAGTAGCCCATAAGCCGGAGGGGGAAATTCATGAGTAAAGCCACCATCCCCCCCCTTTCAATGACCACTCTGAATAAAGCTCATCGCATCAATCTCAATACCTCTATCTATGGCACCTTTGCCGAAATTGGCGCGGGCCAAGAGGTTGCCAGGCATTTTTTCTTGGCCGGCAAAGCTTCCCAAACTGTTGCCAAGACCATCTCTGCCTATGACATGACTTTCAGTGATGAAATCTATGGTCGTGAAAAAAGCGGCCGTTATGTCTGCGAATCACGGCTCGAAAAAATGCTGAGCCACGAGTTTTCCCTTCTGGAAGAACGTCTGAGTGACAAACGAGGAGCCGGCACGCAGTTCTTCACTTTTGCCAATACCGTTGCCACGGGCTCGGCCAATGATAAAAAATTCTGCCACGGTTGGATGGGAATTCGTTTTCAAAAACATCCCCTCGGCGGCTTTAATGATATCATCCTGCATGTGCGCATGCAGGATCGTCATCGCCTGCAACAACAAGAGGCCCTGGGTATTTTGGGTGTGAATCTCATTGATGCGGCCTTCTATCATACGGATAAAACTGACAACGACAATGCAGAAGAGTTTATCTCTTCCCTCGTCGACAACCTCAAAGAGGGACAAATCATCATCGATGTATTGCGCATCTCCGGCGAAGATTTGAAGCACTTTGACCCTCACCTCACCAATTTAGAACTCGTGCATAGAGGCCTTGCGGAAGCGATTCTTTTTGGTCCGAACAAAGAAATTCTGCACATCTCAGACGCCGTTTATAAAAAGGCCGTGCTCTTGCAAAGAGGGACCTATCGTCCGGTGACCAAAACTCACGTGGATGTTCTGCATAAAGGCATGAGCCACTTCAAAAAGGATTTCGGTCTCACCGAGAAGCAGTGCTTGCCCATCATGGAACTCACCATGAGAAACCTGCAAACTGATGGAGAGGTGAACCCCAAGGATTTCTTGGATCGCATTGAAACCTTGTGCAGTCTCGGTCACCATGTTTTGATTTCAAACTTCTTTTACTTCTATTCCTTGAAGAGTTTCTTTCGTCAGTACACCCAGGAGCCTCTGGCGATCGTCATTGGAGCCTCGCATCTTGATCGAGTCTTTGATGAAAGCGGTTACCCAGATCTTGCGGGTGGCATCCTGGAAGGCCTGGGCAGACTTCTTGATAGCCATACCAAACTTTACGTTTATCCTCATAAGACCGACTTGATCTGCATGACCGCAAAGACTTTCTTTCCGACTCCGAGCCTAAGGAATATCTATGCTCATTTTAAGGACAATCAACAAATTTGTGATATTGCGGGCTGTGATGAAGCCGAGGTTTACACTCATTCGGCTCAAGTTCACGAAATGATTCTGCAAAAAAATCCCCAGTGGGAAACCCTCGTTCCAACTGGGGTCCGAGATCTTATTCGTAACAAGAAGTTATTTGGCTGCTCTTAACTAAACTTTTAACTTAAAAAACCGGGTCCGTGCTAAGCCTAACTGTACTAAAATCTTTGATCTCATGACCTCCTTCCGTTGGACAGTCAAAGGTTGAAGATTCAACTCTAGAACCTAAGATCTAGTATTTACCGCCTAGAAATTGAGAATCTAGAGATTAACAAACTAGGTTTTTTACAGCCTAGTTACTGAGGTCTGTTTCAAACTTCGTACCGGGCTCAGAAGCAAATCATCGGCTTTCCACGGTCATAGGTTTGACAACTGTAAATATTTAATTGAACACTGGGCCTCTTTCTTCTTTTTGTGGGGATAGGGGTTTGAGCAGACTTGAGGTCAGACATCCATTGCAAGGCAAAAGCTCCTTAAATTGCTTTCATAATCACTATAACTCCTTTTTTACCCGATACTTTCTCCCATACTTTTACCGGACTTCTGATTGTACGCAATCAGAAGTAAAGTCGCGCCCCCATTTTCTCTTCGTATTCCAAAATCCTTCGCGACTTATGCAAACCAGACATTTCTTTTCCTCTTTCCCTTAATCCATTCCTGGATCCTCTTCATCGAAAGAGCCTCTGAAGCTTTAATCCCCCCCCCCCCTCAAAAAAATTCTTCTCCAAGAAAAAACAAGTTGACGGCACTTTCCCCTCTCAAGAATTCAATACAAATAACTTTTTTCCCTCTCACCCCAAAAACTTTAACTCACCCCAAGATCTCTTCAGGGCGAAGGTCCTCCGTTGCATAAACAGGAAGCCGCATAACACTCCCACACTCCCTTAAAATCTCCTCCTAGAAGCTATGGTATAAAGTTTTTTTCGGAGGTGTCCTTTGCGACAAATTGATTTTGGTTTTTTGCAAAAACAAAGCTTAAGCTTTGGCGGAAGTTCCCTTTTGGGAAAAAGAAAAACTGCCCGGCCCCTTTCCACGAAAAAACCACTGCATGTGGTGCTGAAAAGCCAGGGCTCTTCTTTATTTAACCCTGGCAACCGAGCCCTGGAAAAACTAATCAGAGATCACGCTAAAAAGTATTCCATTGCTGTTTACGCTTTTTCCTTCA
Organism: Pseudobdellovibrionaceae bacterium; assembly: GCA_036559425.1. GTDB lineage: Bacteria > Bdellovibrionota > Bdellovibrionia > Bdellovibrionales > Bdellovibrionaceae > JACMRP01. The sequence goes on from DATBTE010000444.1 coordinate 19,391, forward strand.
ACTGGAGTCATCTTCATTTAGTTTTAAAAATTCCCACCCGAGGAAGTTATCTGGCTTTTATCAGAACCGTCACTGCAGCCATTATTTCTTTTCTCTCAAAACAAAAGGGAAGAACTCTTAAGGGAACTTTCTCCCTTCGTCCTTTTACGCGGATCTTCACTGCTGTCCGGTAAAAAATTAAATTTTCATAGGCGTCAAACGATGATCTAGGGGTTGTTTCCAGCGGCAACCATCGGGAGGATTGCTCAGGGCAATGCTTTGTCTCAATACGCCAACACGTATTTCTCGTAAAA
>DATBTE010000445.1:0-4556 GCA_036559425.1 Pseudobdellovibrionaceae bacterium
AAATTTGAAAGAAGTCTTTTTACCATTAGCCACTTTATCTAAAGTGCCATCTTTATCTGTATCTTTCCAACCCGCCTTCGCTAATAGCTCCGTCGCTTCTTTTGGATCAAAGAGAATTGGTTTTACAGTTTTAGGCGCGTATTCGCTCTTCACATAAGTAGGACCTGTTGCAAGATCAGCCATACCGAAACGGAACTTCTTATTCATTTCTTCACGATTCATCATATGTGCCAAAGCCACGCGAACTGTTCTGTCTTGGAAGAGTTCACGACGAAGATTCCAACCTACGAAACCATAAGACTTAGGCGCATTGTTCTCAACTTTATGTTTAAGAACGGTTTTTCCCCAAGGGGCCCCTTCAGTTTTTTTCACATAAGATTCAGCGCGAAGATCGATGTAATCCAGGTCACCTTTTTTAGCACGCTCAAGGATAACAGCTTCTTCTTTATAAAAACGCATATTGATAGAAGCGAAGTTATACATGCCTTTCCACGCTTTATCGTCTTTGCCATACCATTTGTCGAATTTCTTTAAAGTGATGATTTGGCCGCGCTCAAATTTTTCCAAAGAATAAGGACCGCACCCAATAAGGGTACGAGTCATTTTCTTGGATTTTTCAACGTCACCATAGATGTGCTTTGGAAGAATCGTCATGCCGGCAATGGTATCGAAGTTTTTGAAGTAAGTGTCTTTCGCAGTCACTTTCACCGTGTAGGGATCAACCACTTCTACTTTTGCGATGCCCTCATAGTAAGGACGCAAGTGGGCTGCTTGATAAGCGGGTTCAAAGATAGCATCAAAAGAGAACTTTACGTCTTCCGCCGTTAAAGGCTTGCCATCATGAAACACCACGTTTTTGCGAAGATGAAAAGTAAAGGTTTTATTATCTTTAGAGACTTCCCATTTCTCAGCAATGCGAGATTTCCAGGCCCAGGTTTCTGTATCATGCGCCAACATAGAATCCATGACATAGCTTTGAACACCCTGCGCATACAAATCTGTACTTGCAATGGGATGCAGTGTTGGAGGTTCCCCGCCAAGATTTAAATTAAAGACACCGCCTTGAGGTGCATTTTCGTTGGGGGTCGCGGACATTGCTGTCGTGTAAACTCCAGCTACTAAAATAAGGGCCAAAATCTGTCCCATCATTTTCATAATCATCTCCTCCAAAGGATTTATTAGGGACCTATTCGGACCCTAAAGTGGACCTAAAATCAGGGAAAGCGATAAAATAATCAAGCCATTGCTCAATTAATGCTCCGCAAAATGGCAAGCGTGAAATGTTTTCTTTTCATTAAAATCAGACCATAAAGCTGACTCAGTCTCTGAAGGAGAATTCATGAATCAACCTACAGCCAAATTCGACCCCACCACCACTATTTCCTCTGAGTTTGGTATCTTTGGGATACCAATGAGTGAAGAAGAATCTCTAGTCACTTTGATCCCAGTCCCCTGGGAAGTCACCACTTCTTATGGCCATGGCGCCTCTGAAGGTCCTCGCATTATCCGTGAGGCCAGCGAACAAGTTGATCTCTTCGATTTGGAAACTGGGAAAGCCTACGAAGCAGGTTATTTTATGCGCGAACTCCCAACGGAACTTAAAAACCTAAACACTAAGTACAAAGAGAAAGCTCAAGAACTGATTCATTTACGCACCTCTCAAAGCAATGATCAGGCTCATATGGATGAACTTGCTAAAGAGGTCAATGCGGCTTGTGAAAAGATGACCCAGTGGGTTTATGATCAATGCACTTCTGTTTTAGAAAACAAAAAGCTATTGGGACTTGTAGGCGGTGACCACTCCACTCCTTGGGGCGCGATCCAAGCTGTGGCTGAGAAATATAAAGGAGAATTCGGTGTTTTACATATCGATGCCCATGCAGATCTGCGAAAAGCTTACCAAGGTTTTACTCAGTCCCATGCCTCCATTATGTATAATGTGATGACCGGCGATAAACGCCCTCAGAAACTTGTACAACTCGGAATCCGCGATTTCTGCGAAGAAGAGTTCAACTTCATTCAGAGCCGTAAAGACATCCATACTTTCTTTGATTTAGATTTGAAACGACGTTTGTTCAATGGAGAAAGCTGGGCTCGAGTGTGCCAAGATATTTTAAAAGAACTCCCCCAGAAAGTTTACATCTCTTTTGATATCGACGGTCTTGATCCCGCATTTTGCCCAAATACAGGAACCCCAGTTCCAGGCGGTCTAAGCATTGATCAAATCTTCTTTTTGTTTAATGAAATTCACCAAAGTGGTCGAAAAATCGTAGCCTTTGATTTAAACGAAGTATCCACGGGCGGCCAAGAGATGGCTGAATGGGACGGCAATGTTGGCGCGCGAATTCTTTATAAACTTTGTGGCTGGTTGGTAAAATCCAGCCAAGGCTAAAGATTACCTGGCGTAACGCTTATTCATCGACTCGCGAATCTCCGCGCCTTCGATGCTTAAGCGAGTCCAAGGAATCGCCCGAAGTCTTTCTGGCTCAATTAACTCTTCCGTCTCTTCACAAAGACCAAAGCTGCCATTTTCGATGCGCCCAAGGGCGCTCTCAATTTCGAAAAGTTGTCCGCGCAGTCTTTCATGCATATTTAAGAATTCCGCCTCTGCCAGGACACGCACAGTTTGATCCGCTTCATCTCCGCCTTTATCATCGTTATCCAAATTCAAACGAGATTCCTTAACTCGGTTAAGAATATCCATTTTCGCTTGAATCAATTTTTGTCTGCACTCACTCACCAGTTTTTCTGATACCTGAGATGAATGTGCCATTTTTACCCCCTCGATTATTTCGTAATTTCGAAGTGCCAATTTGGAACTGATCTATTAATCACTGCCCATGAATTTTTTGCAAGAAAAAATCTTAAATTAACTTAAAAATAAATAACTCACTGATTCAAGACAGTTCTTGGCGATTTAATATTCTATTGGAGGCTGAGCTCAATTTCCTTATAAATTTGCTTCGTGTCATAAAGCTGGACTAAAAACTAAAATTGACTTTTAAAACCTATTCTATTGGATTTGGTTTCTCATTTTGAGAAAAAAGGAAATCTCCGGCGGTTATGGGGGAGGATTATACAGGAACACCCCAAAGTTCCTGACCGCCGGAGACATGAAAGGAAAAGAAATCACTTTCGGAATTTTAAACACTCAATGGCTTTTGCGATCACTTGATCTGAAGCCGTATTCAATTTCACATTGAGTTTCTGAGCATTCTGACCACGAACTCGAAAGGCTTTGGCACTTTCGTTCATATTAGTCACCGCTTCTTTGGTCACTGGCTGATGAAGATTCGCACTGGCGCTGAGAGTATTGGAATAATCCTCTAAGATAGAGGCAAAACTCTCGTGATTACCTATAAGACTTGCAGAGATACTTTGATGGGCTTTTTGCATAGCCTTGAGATCATCAATCACGCTGACACAATTAGCTGAAGCCAATCCTAAAGAGGCCCAAACCGTAACAATAAGATAAAATCCAAGAAACTTACTCATGAGTGATGACTCCTTAAATACTAAGCCCAAGGGACTAAGTCAGGACTAAAGCAAGGTTCCTGCCATCTGTGAAGGAGTTCAAACTCATCTCAAATAGATTATAAGTGGATTACAGAGGCCCTTTTTTGTTAAGACTTTATAAAATTTTCAAACTCGTCTTTGCATTCGCCAACTGTATAAGACAAAAGCAAGCGAGCCACATGACGTTTTCCTCGCTCGATGCCTCGCTTACCAGGAGTCTTCTCGGCGCTTTCAAAAAATTGCAGAAAAGTGGTCGCCATCGCCAGCAAAGACTCAGAGACATATTCCATTTCCCTTGGCGCTTTGATTTCGGCCATTTTGCCTTCACGCACCCAGCGACGATAAATAATATCCATTAATTTCATCATTTTTTGCAAATGCAAACGCCACATTTTTGCAAGATTCGGATCTTTGCGCCGGAGAGAATACATCTCACGATGAAAAAAACGATATTTCCAATACAATTCAAAATTCTCATCAATAAACGTGAGGGGATTTTTACTATTGCCCTTGCGAAATCTCCATAACTGATAAGTCTCTTTGCACATACGTTTAAAAAGCTCGCCAATGATTTCTTCTTTATTGTCATAGTGAAAATATAAATTCCCAGGACTAATCTCCATCGCCTTAGCGATATGATTAGTGGTGACGGCAACAACACCGCTGCGATTAAATAGATCTACGGAAGTCAGAAGAATGCGCTCTTTAGTTTTCATTGGTATTTCTGATATTATTTTTTTATCAGAGTGTCACTTGATTTCGAATCTGCCTCGAATCTGCTCTTACTAGACCTTAGTCTCATCTCTTTCTAAGGCAGAAATGGCTCCAGGCCTTGTTTGCCCGGGAGTCTTAATGTTAAACTGATTCGATGAGACTACAAAAACATTCTAAATTAAAGTCTAAGTCGTTAAAATTACTATTAATTCCTCTCGCGCTGATGCTTTCTGCGTTTCTCTTTTTTAAGACCACTCCCACTGAAGAGGTGGTCCGCGAAGAGAAAGTGAAGAGTCAACTCGAGCGCCGCACCAATATTTCCAAAG
>DATBTE010000446.1:0-2554 GCA_036559425.1 Pseudobdellovibrionaceae bacterium
CAGTGTCTTGGCTCATATCCCATTCACAACAATCTTTATTACGATAGAAATCCAATATACCGGAAAAGCTCAAGGCAAACCCAATTTGCCCCCTGAAAAACGGATGTTGCTCGGCATTAACAACAAGCTCCTTCCATTCCTTTGATTTTCTTATTAGGTGAGCCTTAACTTTTTCTTCAAGAACCTGAGCGCCACTAAACGCTGCAACATCACACCCATTCATGAGTACATCTAATATGGATTCATTTTTATTAATTAACTCACCAAGAGAGATAAGGACTCTTCTATAATCTTCAGCCGTATTAATAATGGTGTTTTCTGTGAGGTTATAAACAACGCGAAGCCATTCTACCAAGCCAGCTTCAGGGCGCCCGTTCGCCATGTAATTATAGAAAGCGTAAAAGCGTAATTTTTCTTGGTAGCTTGTACTATTTACAATAACTTTTTTAAAAACTTCATCTTCAGAATAATAGTAATTAGATCCGAGATAAGGTTTAAGTTTATTGTCTTTCAATCCCTTATTATGTAGTAGGTCCAACATCTGAATTAGGTGCTCAACAAAGCCTTGAGAGAAACACCCCAAATCACAGTATTCCTGAAAAGAGAGACGTTTAACTTTGCCGCCTACTCCGAAGAACTTATCGATGTTAGTTGGCTGAGTGCCTGATTTTTTACCTTCTTCTAATAAATAATAATTCGCAATCTCTAAGCTAATGAAGTTCATCAACTCATCGTCAGTTAACGTGTTGCGATAAGCCCAAAAAATATCCGCCCAATCTGTATCTATTTTATGAATGAAATACTCATAACCATCTACTGGCTTGCCACTAAAATCTAATACATAGTGAGGCAATTCAGTCCTAAAGGACTTTATCCGTTGTTCGAATTTTGCCTTAAAGTTTTCAAAAGCAGTAAGTGGCTTTCCACGCGCATTCATCTTTATGTATAAATCATCGGTTAGGTTGAAGGCATGCAAATTCAAAAACAAAAAGGTTATTACAGGCCGCTCCTCATCAATCAATTTATGGAAGAATTCAGGATTCTCTGAAAATTTAGCATGTATCGAATCAAGCATCGTTAACATTGATTGAATGGTGGGATCATGAGTCCATGACAAATAAAACCACCCTTTATCCTGAATCGTTTTTGATAAACGATTATTTTTATCTAAATTAGCCTCAAGCAAGTTCGACATATCCATGTCGCAGGCCATCAATGCATCGCAAAATTCACTTGAGCTGGTTCGTGTTTCATAACTAAACTGAGACTTATCATTTTTACAGAGTACACTTCTTAAAACTTCTGTTTGGCCCGAAATTTGAGCCAAGTACCAATGCAGCAGAAACAGCGTCGTTAGGCGTTGCTGACCATCCAAGGGAACAAATCGATACGAGCCCTCGTCATCTAAAAGACTGCCATAGACAAAATCTAAATCTCTATGGGGTTTTCCTTGCTCAAGATAGGCATACAACGCATCTAAAAAACTCTCCCGCACCTCATGCTCTGAAGGTCGCCCCTGAGCGTAATCCCGCTGAATAATGGGTATTTCCACCTTAAATTTTTTTTCACTGAAAAGCTTAAAAAAACTTAGGCGTTCACCTGATCCTGAGAGTGTTCTGACATTATTCATAAGCACCCTTCTGATCTGGCAAGTATTCTTGTAAAATTCCTTTTATCGCGTTCAAGTATTCATCGGCATCCGATTCTTTCCAATACATCACTTCACCCAATTTTTTACTATAGAATTTCATAAAGACATTCTTGGTGCAAATAGGCACAAAAACACCATTCATATCATTATGAATAATGCGTCTTCGCTTAATGGGAAACATCGCATTTTTATAGCTACGATTGGTTGTAGCATCTAGCAGGGCCAAATTGCCAACGCCATCTAACTCGAAAACTTCATCCTCTTTAAAATAGGAAGCAATTTTCTCATAAAGACTTTTAAATGAACTATCATCAATTTTGTCTGCATTCAACAACTTACGTAAGTCGATAATAAACTCACCAATATCATCTGAAACCCCATCGATGGCAACAACTGTATGATCCCTGGTATCGGCAAAATACTCTAATACATCTTTCGCCCACTCGCGGCGTAACGCGCCTGTTATTTCCTTATCTGTCTGAGATCGGATGTGCTCAATATCCCAATTCTCCTTTTTGTATCGGTCAAAGGGAAAGCGCACATCGGCTTCTTTGGTAGATAAAAGTGTTTGAATATTGAAAAGTAAAAGCACCTTACGCAATTCTTTATCACCATAACTGAGCTTGTCTAACTGGCAATTGACTTCTTTACGTATTTCCTTTTTCAGATAGGCTTTAAAGTCAGTCTTTGTTGGATCATTCTTCTCTGACTCGGATTTAAGATCTCGTACTGAGTGCCCGCAATCCACCAAAAAACCAATCAAATGATACAAATCACGATCACGATACCACTCATCAAAAGTGAGAAAATAATCTTTCACCTCCTTCCAGAGAGAATCAATATCCACTTGCCCGTTCGCTTCTTTACTTGCCTTGAAAGCCGCATTAAATTCATGAAAGGTAT